>JBEGTA010000303.1:0-9334 GCA_041179665.1 Pseudomonadota bacterium | reverse complement strand
GCGCGCCACAAAATGGGTTGCCAAAGCTGCTCGCTGGGCAGGGCCACCTGTTGCCCTTGCGGGTCGATCAGCACGTCTTCGCCCTCAGCCCAGTGCTGCAGCCAGTCGGTGCGGTAGTTTTGGTATTGGTCAAACAAATCGGCCAACTGGCTGGCCAGTTGCAACCAACGGGTCTCATCGTTCAGCGGCACCTCAGTGGGGATCAACAAGCTGTCCGGGCTGAGGTAGCGGGCCATGGGGCCAAATGCGGGCTGTGCCAACAAACTGGGCAACAACTGCATCAATCGCCAGGTCATGGGCAGTTTGTCGAGCGGAGACTCGCGGGGCACGGCTTGCGAGCCCAACACCTGTCGATAAGCGCGCCAGACAAATCGCCCTGGCAATTCGACCTTGGCGGCAGAACACACCCCCAACTGCTGGGCCTGTGCCATCTTGAACCACTCGGCCATGCCGCTGCTCTGGACCAAAATGACTTCTTCTTCAAGTGGCGCCAAGGGGTGGCCGCTTTGCCAAGCGATCACGGTTTGAGCCAAATCCTCGGACCGGTTGCCGTGCAAGACAAGGAACCCTGGCGTCAAGGATGAGGAAGGGGCAAGCGCAGACATTGGCAAAAAAGGACGAAGAGAGAGGGGTCAGGCTGCGACCAAGCAAAGTGGCCAACAAGGAACATTGTTCATCAAAAAACACCTGCCTTGAGTCGTCCGGCTCAAAAATGAAAAAAGCGCCGCAAGCGGCGCTTTTTGTCTGAGGCGAAAGCCCCGGTCAGCCCATCAATAAGCTTGACCCAATTGGCCCAAGATCGCTGGGTTTTCGAGCGTCGAGATGTCCTGCGTGATCTCTTCGCCTTTGGCCAAGGAACGCAACAGGCGACGCATGATCTTGCCAGAACGGGTCTTGGGCAAGTTTTCACCAAAGCGAATGTCTTTGGGCTTGGCGATTGGACCAATTTCTTTGGCAATGTGGTCGCGCAATTGCTTGGCGATGGCCTTGCCCTCGTCGGTGTTGGGCAAAGAACGCTTCAACACCACAAACGCACAGATGGCTTCGCCGGTGGTGTCGTCTGGCCGACCCACCACGGCGGCTTCAGCCACCAACTCGGTGCAGCTGACCAAGGCCGATTCGATTTCCATGGTGCCCATGCGGTGACCCGACACGTTCAACACGTCGTCAATGCGGCCGGTGATGGTGAAGTAGCCGGTTTTTTCGTCACGGATCGCACCATCGCCCGCCAAGTAGTACTTGCCCTTGAAGTCATCAGGGTAGTAAGACTTTTTGAAACGCTCAGGGTCGCCCCAGATGTTGCGAATCATGGAAGGCCATGGGCGCTTCACGACCAAGATACCGCCTTGGCCATTGGGCATGTCTTCGCCAGTTTCGCTGACGATGGCCGCCTGAATGCCGGGGAAAGGCAAGGTGCAAGAGCCGGGCACCATGGGGGTCACGCCGGGCAAGGGGGTGATCATGTGGCCACCGGTTTCGGTTTGCCAGAAGGTGTCCACGATGGGGCAACGGCTGCCGCCCACGTGCTGGTAGTACCACTCCCATGCGGCAGGGTTGATGGGCTCACCCACCGAGCCCAGCAAACGCAGGCTCGACAAGTTGTAGCTCTTGGGGTGCACAGCATCGTTGGCTTCTGCGGCCTTGATGAGCGAGCGAATGGCCGTGGGGGCGGTGTAGAAAATCGAGACTTTGTGGTCTTGAATCATCTTCCAGAAGCGGCCCGCGTCAGGGTAGGTGGGCACGCCTTCGAACACGATCTCGGTGCCACCCAAAGCCAATGGGCCATAAGTGATGTAGCTGTGGCCTGTGACCCAGCCGATGTCAGCAGTGCACCAGAAGACATCGTCTTGCTTCAAGTCGAAGGTCCACTTGGTGGTCAATGCGGCATGCAACAAATAACCGCCAGTGCTGTGCTGCACGCCTTTCGGTTTGCCGGTTGAGCCCGAGGTGTACAACAAGAACAAGGGGTGCTCAGCGTCCACCCACTCTGGCTCGCAGGTGGTGGCTTGCTTGTCGGCCACATCGGCCATCCACACATCGCGGCCAGCTTTCATGGCGATTTCAGAGCCCGAACGCTTGACCACCAACACGTTGCGAATGCTGTCGCAACCGCCGAGGGTCAGCGCTTCGTCGACGATGGATTTGAGGGGCAATTGCTTGCCACCGCGCACTTGGTGATCGGCCGTGATGACCGCGACAGCGCCGGTGTCTTCGATGCGGTCACGCAACGACTGGGCTGAGAAGCCCCCAAACACCACCGAGTGGGTGGCGCCAATGCGGGCGCAGGCTTGCATGGCGGCCACACCGTCAATCGACATCGAGATGTAGATGACCACACGGTCACCCTTTTTGATGCCCAAGCTCTTCAAGGCATTGGCATATTGGCAGGTCTTGGCCAACAACTGGTTGTAAGTGACTTTGGTCACTTCGCCGCCATCGGCTTCAAAAATGATGGCGGTTTTATCGCCCAAGCCTTTTTCGACGTTGCGGTCCAAGCAGTTGTAAGAAGCATTCAGAGTGCCGTCTTCGAACCACTTGAAGAAAGGGGCGTTGGACTCGTTCAACACCTTGGTGAAAGGCGTCTTCCAAGTGATCAGTTCTTTCGCCAAACGGCCCCAATAACCTTGGTAATCGCTCTCGGCTTCTTTGCACAGCGCGAGGTAGGCATCCATGCCGGCAATGTGTGCCTTTTTGACAAAGTCTGCACTGGGTTGGTAGATCGTGGCGCTCATCTGATTTGTCTCCTGAATGACATGGCGTTTTTAAAACTGACGCAAATGTCGGTCTTGGCTCTTACAAAGCACTGACTGACATCAGACTTGCACGGAAATGGGCTTAAATCGCCCTTCTACCGCCTAAAATCTGAGCTGACCTGAAGTCTAGGATTTCAGCCAACTTTCTGGAAACCCATGTCTAAAAATTCCCCCGCATCCAAAAGCCCAATGAACCCTTTGAGCAGCTTCATTTTTGCCAGCCGTTGGCTGCAATTGCCTTTGTATTTGGGCCTGATCGCCGCCCAAGCCGTTTATGTCTTCCATTTTTGGGTGGAGTTGGTGCACTTGCTGGAAGCCGCTTTCGGCAGCGAAACGGCCCTGCAGGCGCTGATCACCAGCATTGGTTACAAAGCCTCGGCGCCCATCACCTCCCTTAATGAAACCGTGATCATGTTGGTGGTGCTGGCCTTGATCGACGTGGTCATGATCTCGAACCTGTTGATCATGGTCATCGTGGGGGGGTACGAGACTTTTGTCTCACGTCTGAACCTGCAAGACCACCCCGATCAGCCTGAGTGGCTCGACCATGTGAATGCTTCCGTACTCAAAGTCAAGTTGGGCACGGCCATCATTGGCATCAGCTCCATTCACCTGCTCAAAACATTCATCAACGCCGCCAACTACGATGAAAAAGTGCTGATGTGGCAAACCATCATCCACGTCGCCTTTTTGTTGAGTGCCATCGCAATTGCCTATGCAGACCGCTTGATGTCGCACCACGACAAAGCCGCGCATTGAGCCGACGCTTACCCCCCAAGAATTTGCCCCGTTTTTGACTCCCCAGAAGAACTTCACACCATGAGCACCTCGATCAAACAAAGCGACCTCATTGAATCGGTGGCCGCTGCGCTGCAGTACATCAGCTACTACCACCCCGCCGACTACATCGCCCATTTGGCTCGCGCCTATGAGCGCGAGCAAAGCCCCGCTGCCAAAGACGCGATTGCACAAATTTTGACGAACAGCAAAATGAGCGCCATCGGCCACCGCCCCATTTGCCAAGACACGGGCATCGTGAACGTGTTTTTGAAAGTGGGCATGGATGTCCGCTGGGAAGGCTTTACGGGCAGCCTGGACGATGCCGTCAATGAAGGCGTGCGCCAGGGCTACAACCACCCCGACAACACCCTGCGCGCCTCGGTGGTGTCTGACCCCCACTTCAACCGCAAAAACACCAAAGACAACACCCCTGCCGTGATCTTCACCGAGATCGTGCCCGGCAACACCGTCGAAGTGACCGTCGCAGCCAAAGGCGGCGGCAGTGAGAACAAATCCAAAATGATCATGCTCAACCCCGGCGACAGCATCGTCGACTGGGTCTTGAAAACCGTGCCCACCATGGGTGCCGGCTGGTGCCCACCGGGCATGCTGGGCATAGGCATTGGTGGCACCGCCGAAAAGGCGGTGTTGATGGCCAAAGAAAGCCTGATGGACGACTTGGACATGTACCAGTTGCTCGAGAAATCGAGCAAAGGCGAGAAGCTCGACAACGTGGAAGAAATGCGTTTGGAGCTGTACCACAAAGTCAACGCGCTGGGCATTGGCGCGCAAGGCTTGGGCGGCCTGACCACCGTGCTCGACATCAAAATCAAGATGTACCCCACCCATGCGGCCAGCAAGCCTGTGGCCATGATTCCCAATTGCGCGGCCACCCGCCACGCACACTTTGTGCTGGACGGCTCGGGCCCCACATACCTCGAGGCCCCTTCGCTCGACTTGTGGCCCAACGTCAATTGGACGCCCAACACCCAGACCAGCCAGCGCGTCGACTTGAACAAGCTGACCCCTGCCGAAGTGGCCAGCTGGAAGCCCGGTCAAACCCTGCTGCTGAACGGCAAAATGCTCACCGGTCGCGATGCCGCGCACAAGCGCATTCAAGAGATGTTGGCCAAGGGCGAGCCTTTGCCTGTGGACTTCACCAACCGCGTCATTTACTACGTCGGGCCGGTCGATCCTGTGGGCGACGAAGCCGTGGGCCCAGCCGGCCCCACCACCGCCACCCGCATGGACGGCTTCACCGAAATGATGTTGGCCAAAACCGGACTGATCGCCATGATCGGCAAAGCCGAGCGCGGCCCTGTCGCCATCGAGGCCATCAAGAAGCACAAGTCGGCCTATTTGATGGCGGTCGGCGGTGCGGCTTATTTGGTCTCCAAAGCCATCAAACACGCCAAGGTGGTGGGCTTTGCCGACATGGGCATGGAAGCCATTTATGAGTTTGATGTGGTGGACATGCCCGTGACGGTGGCGGTAGATGCCGGCGGCACCAGCGCCCACATCACGGGCCCCGCCGAATGGCAAAAACGCATTGCCACGGGCGAGTTCAAAGGCATTGGCGTGAACGCGGGCTAACAGTGAAGCGGCGGTGACCTCTGGCCATCGCCCTTCCCTCTTTCATGATCGATTCCCCCATCGGTGTTTTTGACAGCGGCATTGGCGGCCTCAGCATCTTGCAGTCGTTGCAAGCGGCTTTGCCAGGGGAGCACTTCGTTTATTGGGCTGACAGCGGGCACGCGCCTTACGGGGAAAAGACCGATTTGTTTGTGCGCCAGCGCAGCTTGGCCATCACGCAACACCTGATTGAGAAACACCGCATCAAAGCCCTGGTGGTGGCCTGCAATACCGCCACGGCTGCGGCCATCCATGTGTTGCGCGAACAGCACCCCCAGCTGATTTTGGTGGGGGTAGAACCCGCCCTGAAACCTGCCCTCAGCATCACGCAATCCGGGCACATTGGGGTCATCGGTACCCGCGGTACGTTGGGCAGTGAAAAGTTTCGCCGTCTGCTCATGAGTGTGCAAACGCCCACGCCCACGCCCACGCCCACGCCCACGCCCTCGCCCTCGCCCACTCAAGATCAAGAGCCACCGCCATCAGAGCTGCAACCAGCGCCGCCATTGCAGCGCCCAATCCAGTTCACGGTGCAGCCCTGCAATGGACTGGCTTTAGCCATTGAGCAAAGCACCCAAGCCGACTCGGCCGATATCAGCGAACAGCGCATCAAAGACTTGCTGCAAACCTACACCCAAGCCATGGGCCCCTTTGGCACGGCCCCTGGCCAAATCGACACACTGGTGCTGGGCTGCACTCACTATGTTTTTGCAGAACCGGCCTTGCGCGAGTTGCTCGGACCCGATGTCCATTTGGTCTCGACCGGTGATCCGGTGGCCCGTCAAACACGTCGCCTGCTTGAAGCGGCATCGCTGTTGCGCAGGGGGCCCGCACCCCAAGCCCCAGCAGCCCGCATGCAACTCATGACCAATGGCGATTTGGCGGGCCTGCAAGCGGCGACCGCGCGTTGGCTGTCGCTGCCCCACGCAGCCTGCCGACGCAGCGACTTTCAGGTTTGATCGGTGGACTGGCCCAAGGCCATGCGTCGACCTCTTTCTAAATTAACGGGGATCAGCAGCAACAAGCCCAGCACAAACATCAACGATGTCACGCCGATGGCCAAGCGCTGGTTGCCGCCGCTCAGCCAAGTGATCAGCCCATAACTCAAGGGCCCCAAAATGCTGGCGAGGCGAATGGCAAAGGTCCACAGGCCAAAAAACTCGCCCAAGCGGGCAGGCGGCACCAACAACCCCGCCATGGCTCGGCCCGAAGACTGGCTCGAGCCCATGCACACCCCTGCAATGGCGGCTGCCCACCAAAACTGCTCTTTGTTGGTCGACAGCGCAGCGATGACGCAGGTCAATATCCAACCCACCAAGGTCAACGACAAAGCCAATTTGTGCCCGATGCGGTCTTGCGCGTAGCCAAAAATCATGGCGCCAGCAAAGGCCGCCGTGTTCAAAACAAAAATCAACACCATGGTTTCTTGGGGCTTGAACCCAATCACTTGCTCGGCATAAATGGCGGCCAAAGAAATGGCCACCGCCACCCCAGCCTGATAGGCCACGGCACAAGCCATGAGCCGAGTGAAGTCTTGATAAGGCCGCGCCTCTTGGAAAGTGCGGCGCAGTGCGCTCAGGCTTTGCCAAAAACCGACCACGGGTGCGTTGGGTTGCGGGGCCGAGCGCTCACGCAACAGGGCAAACGTGACACAGGCTGCAGCGCCATACATCAAGGCCGTGATGACCATGGTGACTGGCACAAATTGGCTGCCGCTTTCACCGCGGGCTTGCGCGGCAAGTACATAAGCCAAGCACAGGCCCAAGGTGAGCATGCCACCGATGTAGCCCAAGCCCCAGCCCCAGCCACTCACACGGCCCATGGCTTCTGATCGGGCCAACTCGGGCAAAAAAGAAGCGGTCAAAGACTCGCCATAAGAATAAAAAGTGTTGGAGATCACCAAGAGCAACAGCCCCAAGGCCACCTGACCCGGCCCCACCGCTGCCAATGCCGCGGTGCTGATGACGCAGGCCCCGGTGAACCACATGAGCAACCGTTTTTTGCCCGCCACCCGGTCAGCCCACGCGCCCAACCCGGGCATGGTGACCATGACAATCAAGTAAGACAGGCTCAAGCCCGAAGTCCAAGCCAACGTGGCCCAAGCGGCCCCTTCGGCCACACCGCCAACAAAATAGGCTGCAAAAACAGCCGTGATGACCACCGTGGTGAATCCCGAATTGGCGAAGTCGTACATCGCCCAACCGAATACTTCGCGCCGCTTTACGCCAGGTTGAAGAGCATCGCTCGAGAAAAAGCGGGACATGCTGCAGCGCTTCAGTGCAAATGTCGTGGGCGGCGACCGCCGCCATGGCCACTGTTGTTGCCACCCGAGCCGCGAGGGGGTTTGCCCAGCTCGAGCGAGCTGACCAGGTTGTCAAAACGCTGACTGAACAGTTTGTCGATTTCTGCCACGACCCCCGAAAGCTCAGAGCCATCAAAGTGGCGCTCCATCATGTTGACCACATCGTGGATCAACAAATCTCGTTGGGCCTGCATGATGGCGGCGGGGTCTGGGCCAACAAACATCATCACAAAATCGTCACGCGACTCTGCGCCCCTGGCCTCGTCTTCGTCGTCGAATTCGGCATCGTAAAAGGTGACTTCAATTTGGGTACCGGCCGATGACAACTCGTTGAGGTTCATGCACAGGTCTTCCATGACCATGCGGAAATCGTCGTCGCCTTTGACGGTCCAACAGACTTGTAAGCGGTTCTGGTCGGCATCAAAGCGAATGCCGGGCTCTTCTTCGTACAGACTGGGAGCGCCATCGCTCAGTGAACGGGCACCCGCGTAATGCCAAAGCGGCTTGAGCGCTTCTTGAATCGCCTTGATGTCGGTGCCGGGTTTGATCGGCACATCACCATGCACATGAATTTCAAGCGGAGCATTGTCGTTTTTCATGAGGGTGCTTCAATCTCTGTGGTGCCCCGAGCCGGAATCGAACCGGCACGCCCGTTATTCACGAAGCAACGGATTTTAAGTCCGGTGTGTCTACCGATTTCACCACCGGGGCAGGGTCTCTATTGTGCCTTGATAAAAGCTGTTTTCTGAGATTCAGCCAATCTGCAAGTTCTGCATGGCCAGCACATAAAAAGCAATCACGGCGAGATAGCCCACGGTCCAAAAAATCGAGCGAAATTTAGGCTTGTCGGCCACATAACACGCCACATAAGCCACTCGAGCGGCAACAAAAAAGACGGCCAACATGTCCACCACAAACGGATCGACACCGGTCAACAAGGCCAACACGAGGCCCACCGCAAAAAATGGAAACGCTTCGAAGCAGTTGGCCTGCGCCGCATTGGCGCGGGCTCTAAAACCCGTTTGGGAGGCCAACCAAGCGCGGGGGTCGTGGTTGTCGTAGTTGCGCATACCTGCTTTGGCAATGCCCGCACAGACCACAGGCATCAAGCCCGCCACCAACACACAAGCGTAAGAAATGACCATTTCAGACTTTCATCAAGAGCAACAAAAAAGCCACTGATTTCCAGTGGCTTGGTTTTTTATTGAACAGGCTCAGACCCATTCAAAAGCCTTTAGCCGCCCTTTTTAGAGCGTTTGCCAGGGTTTTTCTTGTTGCGGGTGGCCACGCCACGCTCCAAACTCACACGCTGACCGCGGCCATGGGTAGGCAAGGTCACGCCAGGCAGTGTTGGCAGTGGAGGAGTGAATTTACGGTCTGCTTCGGTAACGATTTTGTTGCCCATCTATGGCTCCAGATAAATAATGCAAAGCGTTATTAAGCCACAAGAATGCCTCATTTTGAGACTGCGGCGCCTCAACTGCCCCTCGATTTGCGAGGGAACCCCCGATAACTGGCGATAAACTGCCAGCATGGTGTTCACCACTGTCCTGATCGTGGCCTATTTCGGCTTGTTGGTGCTGTCCTTGCGCAAACGCTGGGGCACCATCGAGGGGCCTTGGTTGTTTTTCTTTCGGGCCTTTTTCCCCAACTGGAAGTTCTACCACGGCATCAACCCGGCGCCTCGCCTGTATGTTCGGGGCCAATCAGGAAACGGCACTTGGTCTGACTGGCGTTTGATTTATCCCAGAGCCAACCTGCAGGATTTGCACCTGTTTCACAACCCCGCCGTCAATTTAGCCCTGACCCACCAAAACTTCGTTGACCACTTGGCCAACGACATCAATGACTTGCCCGATGGCGCCGA
>JBEGTA010000302.1:0-5654 GCA_041179665.1 Pseudomonadota bacterium | reverse complement strand
TGCCGGACAAAGCCATTGATTTGATTGATGAAGCAGCGGCCAAGATCAAGATCGAAATTGACTCCAAACCCGAGGTCATGGACAAGCTGGATCGTCGCTTGATCCAACTTCAAATTGAACGCGAAGCGGTGCGCCGCGAGCATGACGAGGCTTCGCAAAAACGTTTTGCTCTGATTGAGGAAGAAATCGATAAGCTGAAAAAAGAAGCCGCGGATTTGGAAGAAATCTGGCATGCCGAAAAGGCCCAAGCACAGGGCGGCCAGCAAGTGCGTGAACAGATTGACCACATGCGCCAACAAATCGAGGACCTCACGCGCAAGGGCGATTTCAACAAAGTGGCCGAACTGCAATACGGCAAACTGCCCGCGCTGGAAAAAACCCTGAAAGAAGTGCAAGCCAAAGAAGCCTTGCCGGGTGAAAAACCTGTGCACCGACTCTTGCGCACGCAAGTGGGTGCCGAAGAAATTGCCGAAATTGTCTCGAGGGCCACAGGTATCCCCGTCTCAAAAATGATGCAAGGGGAACGCGAAAAACTGCTGCAAATGGAAGACAAATTGCACCAACGTGTGGTGGGTCAAGATGTCGCCATATCTGCAGTCGCCAATGCCATTCGCCGCTCGCGTTCGGGCCTGTCTGACCCTCACCGTCCCACCGGTTCGTTCTTGTTCTTGGGCCCCACTGGGGTGGGTAAAACCGAGCTTTGCAAAGCGCTGGCTGGCTTTTTGTTTGACAGCGAAGACCACATGATCCGCGTCGACATGAGCGAGTTCATGGAGAAGCACTCAGTGGCTCGCCTGATTGGCGCGCCGCCGGGTTATGTGGGGTATGAAGAGGGCGGGTACTTGACCGAAGCGGTGCGCCGAAAGCCCTACAGCGTGCTGTTGCTGGATGAAATCGAAAAGGCCCACCCCGATGTGTTCAATATTTTGTTGCAGGTGCTCGACGATGGTCGACTGACAGATGGGCAGGGCCGCACGGTGGACTTTAAAAACACCGTGATCGTGATGACTTCCAACTTAGGCTCTCGCAAGATTCAGTCCATGGTGGGTCAACCAGATGAAGATGTGAAAGAAGCTGTTTGGGACGAATTGAAAGCACATTTCCGCCCCGAGTTTTTGAACCGGATCGATGAAACCGTGGTTTTCCATGGCTTGGATGCCGAGCACATTGCATCCATTGCATCTATTCAACTGCAAGTGTTGCGTGATCGTCTGCTGCGCATGGACTTGAACCTGGATGTCACACCCGGTGCATTGGCCGAATTGGCGAAGGTCGGGTTTGATCCGGTTTTTGGCGCACGCCCTCTGAAACGGGCTATTCAGCAACGCCTCGAAAACCCACTTTCACGCTTGTTGCTCGAAGGACGTTTCCCACCGAAATGTCATATCCAAGTGTCCGTCGATCCCGTTCGAAATCCTGGTCAATTCGAATTCAAGGTGGTGGAAGCCGTCGCTTAATTCGGTTGCATTCCAGCAGGGGGCCTTGTGCCCCCTTTTTTTTCAACGCTAAACTGCCGAGCGAGCAGTTGAGGCGATGGTGTTCATGTTCAGAACGGGCCAGCCTCAGCGCCAGAAGAATGTGACGCTGTATGCAGATGGTTTCAACAAGTGCGACGGTGCCTTGGCGCGACGATGCCAAGGTCATGGGGCTGGTGGGCATGGCGCATGCCAGCTCGCACTTTTCTCATTTGTTGCTGCCGTTGATGTTTCCCGTCTTCATGCGGGATTTTGGTTGGAGCTTTTCAGAGCTGGGCATGCTCAGCTCCTTGTTCTTTGTGGTGTCTGGGGCAGGGCAGGCTTGCGCCGGGTTTGTCGTGGACCGCGTGGGTGCAAGGCCCGTGCTGTATACCTCGCAAGTCTTGTTCATGTTGGCCTGTGTTTTGGCTTATTCGGCCAACAGTTACGGCGCCTTGCTGTGGGTGGCGGTGTTGGCGGGCTTGGGCAACGCGCCATTTCATCCGGTTGACTTCACTATTTTGAATCAGCGTGTCTCCACGCCCAGGCTGGGCTATGCCTTCAGCGTGCATGGCTTGACGGGCAATCTGGGCTGGGCCGTGGCCCCGGTGTTTTTTACGGTGAGCACCGCTCTGTGGGGGTGGCGCCATGCTTTTCTGGCTGCGGCTGTGGTTTACGCAGGTGTGTTGGCCGTGTTGTTTTGGCACCGGCACCATTTGCTGACCACCCCCACCCCGCGCGGTGCCAGCAAAGAAGCGGCTTCGGGTGACTTTGCCTTCATGCGTTTGCCTGTGGTGTGGTGGTGCTTCGGGTTTTTCTTGTTGTCCACGGTGACTTTGGCTGTGGTGCAAAACTTCTCGGTGCCCATCTTGAAAGCCTTGCATGGGGTCAGCCTGGAGGTGGCTTCGATGACCTTGACGGCCTATATGCTGCTGGGTGCAGTGGGAATGTTGGTCGGAGGATTTGTTGCCGCCAAATTTGCCGCCATGAGCGACCGCATTGTGGCCATGTGCATGGCAGGGGCGGCTGTATTGATGGCGGTCTCTGCCAGCGGGGTGTTTGGGCACATGGGCACATTGTGGGTCTTGGCTATGACGGGTTTTGCGGTGGGCATCGGCGGCCCCAGTCGCGATTTGATGATCAAAAAGGCCACGCCCCAAGGCGCCACAGGACGGGTTTATGGCTTGGTTTATTCAGGCTTGGACATCGGCTTTGCATTGTCGCCGCTGCTCTTTGGAGTCATGATGGACAAGGGCTGGTACAGCGCCACACTGCTGGGCGCCGCCTTGGTGCTTTTGCTCAGCGTGGTGGCTGCGTTAGGGGTCGGGCAGCGCACGGTGGTCAGGGCTTGATTGACTGAGCACAGCCTTGCGAACGCCGGTGACAGCCGCACATAAACCGAGTGTGCAAAATAAGACCATGACGACAAAAATTGCTGGCCACCTGTTGGTTGAATGCCTGTTGGCTCAAGGCGTGACGCATGCGTTTGGCGTGCCCGGTGAAAGTTATTTGGCCGTGTTGGACGGGTTTCACCTGCACCAGAACGCCATTCAATTTGTGACCTGCCGACAAGAGGGTGGGGCGGCTTTCATGGCCGAAGCCCAAGGAAAACTCACAGGTCGGCCGGGCATTTGCTTTGTCACCCGCGCCCCTGGTGCGACCAACGCTTCTATTGGGGTGCACACCGCTTTTCAAGACTCCACGCCCATGGTGTTGTTTGTGGGCGATGTGGCCAGTGACACCCGCGATCGTGAAGCTTTTCAGGAACTGGATTACACCCACTTTTTTGGTCCTTCGACCAAAGGCATGGCCAAGCGAGTGGAGCGTGTGGACGATGCCGAACGGCTGCCGGAATACATTGCGCGCGCATTTGCAACGGCCATGAATGGGCGTCCGGGCCCTGTGGTTTTGGTGTTGCCAGAAGACATGTTGACGCAGCCCATCAAAACGGCGCAAGCCCTGCCCCGAGTTGAGCCTGTGCAGGCTTGGAGTGACCCTGGGGCTTTGCGGCAACTCAGAGACATGCTGCTGGCAGCACGGCAGCCACTGGTCATTTGTGGTGGCGGAGGGTGGACCGTGCAATCGGCCCAAGCCTTGCAGCGCTTTGCAGAAAACTGGCAACTGCCTGTGGCCAACGCCTTCCGATTTCAAGACACCTTTGACAACCACCATCCCCAATATGCGGGTGATGTGGGCATTGGCATCAACCCCGCTTTGGCGCAGTGCGTCAAAGAAGCCGATTTGGTGTTGGCCATCGGGCCGCGCTTGGGCGAAATGACCACGGGCGGCTACACCTTGCTGCAAGCGCCACGACCCTTGCAAAAGCTGGTGCACATCCACAGCAGCCCCGAAGAGCTGAACCGGGTTTACCAAGCTGACTTGGCCATTTTGTCGACCATGAATGCCGCCGCGCGTAGCCTTGAAGTGTTGACCGCTCCCAATGATTTGCCTTGGGGGAATTGGACACAGCGCGTGCACCAAGCTTATCTGGACAACTTGAAGCCGCAAGCCTTGCCTGGCGCAGTGGACATGCCTGCACTGGTGGCAACGCTACAAAAGCATTTGCCGGCAGATGCCGTTTTGACCAACGGCGCGGGTAATTTTGCGAGTTGGATTCACCGCTTTTTCAGGCACCATGGATGGGTCAAGGGCCACAAGACACAATTGGCGCCGACTGCCGGTGCGATGGGCTACGGGGTGCCAGCGGGCATTGCTGCCAACGTGTTGACGGGTCGCGTGGCGTTCACGATTGCGGGCGATGGTGATTTTTTGATGAACGGTCAAGAGTTGGCAACCGCTGTGCAGCACGGTGCAAAAAGCATCATCTTGGTTTTGAACAATGGCATGTTCGGCACCATTCGGATGCACCAAGAGCGCGAATACCCCAACCATGTCACAGGCTCACAACTGAGCAACCCTGATTTTGTGAGCTTGGCCCAAGCCTACGGTTATGTGGGTGTGCGCCTGCAGAGCACCGAAGAGTTTGAAGCCATTTTGCTGGCGGCTTTGGCCAGGCCGCAGGGCACTCTGATCGAAGTGGTGCTCGACCCCGAAGTGATCACAACCCGCGGCACTTTGTCGGCCATTACACAAGCAGCGCTCGCCAAACGCGCAGATTGATTGGCGGTAATGCCCAGCTTGTTAGTGATAAAGACAGACAACAAAAAACCCGCCGCAGCGGGTTTTTTGTGGGATGCTTGACGCTCAATTACTTGAGGTGCTTGCCGATCAGGCCAGCCATTTCAAACATGGTGACTTGGGCTTTGCCGAACACAGCTTTGAGCTTGTCGTCGGCATTGATGGCACGGCGGTTAACGCTGTCTTGCAGGTTGTGTTTCTTGATGTAAACCCACATCTTGCTGACCACTTCGGTGCGTGGCAGGGGTGTTGCACCCACGACAGCAGCCAGAGCGGCGCTTGGTGTCAAGGCTTTCATGAAAGCGGGGTTAGGTGTGCGCTTCTTGGCAGGTGCTGCCTTTTTCGCAGGAGCTTTAGCCGCTACTTTTTTAGCGGGTGCTGCAGCTTTTTTAGCAGGAGCAGCTTTCTTAGCCGGAGCTGCTTTTTTAGCGGGAGCAGCTTTGGTTGCCGGGGTTTTTTTCGCAGTTGCCATGGTGAAAATTCCTTCGATCGGAAGTTGGTTCAACGCTGATGAACAGTTTGTTTTCAGCTAAGCGCATGCTACTGGAGAAACAGTCACTTTCCAAGCGTAAACCGCATTTTTCTATAGGGGTTGTTGCTGATATTTGCATCGGTGACGGGTTTTTTGTGACCTGAGCCATCATGTGCACCTTATCCGTGCGCATTTGCGCGTATGCGCTGTGTAAGTCGCATCCAATCCACTTGTGCTTTCGATTCATTTTTTTGCAGGATGTGGGCCATGGTTTCTCCCGTTTCAATCTCGACATGTGATTTATGCGATGCCCATAAATCAGACGATTCCGGAAAATTTCGAGTCATGCCTCCGGTCTTCAAAGACTTTGGCGGATTGACGCGGTTTTATGGACAAGTGCTGACCGTCAAATGCTTTGAAGACAACAGCCACGTTAAGTTGGCAGTGGAGTCGGAAGGCTTGGGCCGAGTGTTGGTGGTGGACGGCGCTGGCTCATTGAGCCGTGCTTTGTTGGGCGGTAACTTGGCAGCTTCGGCAGCGCGTCAAGGTTGGTCAGGTGTTGTGGTTCACGGTTGTGTGAGAGACCTTTC
>JBEGTA010000301.1:0-3504 GCA_041179665.1 Pseudomonadota bacterium | reverse complement strand
TGCAAGGCAAAGTCGGGCCCCAACGCTCCACGCAGCAATGTGTCTGCCATGCCGGTGTAGTACTCGTGAATAAAGCGCCAGTCTGCACGCACGAAAAGGCCGTCTCCGACTTGCGCTTGCTCGGGCGTGTGGGGAGCCGATAAGCGGTGCCGGTGCAAGATTTTGTCGAACAAAGTTTGTGGCTTCACATCCCTCACTGTCATTGCCTGAGGGTGGGCTTGTGCGTTTTCGCCATTTAAATGACGCTGCCCCCAACGCAGCAAACCCCCAGCCGCCAAAACAGATGCGGCCAGCGCTTCTCGACCTTGCAGCAAGTCTGCCAGTGACACGGAATCAGCGGATCCCATGCGATCAAGCAAGCCTAAATCGGTCGATGTGAACAGGCCGATGTTGTCTGCATTTTGGCGGTAGATGCGCTCAAAACTTTCCGCAATGACCCATTGGATCCCGGCGAGTTTTTCGGCCGTGGGGCTGTGCTCTCTTGAAGAACCCTTGCCATATCTGCGACCTGCCACCAACACCGTAAAGCCCGATTGCTTGAGCGCTTGGCGTCCGATCGGGTTGTCTTCTTGGCAGCGCAAACCAGTGTGGGCAAAGTCACCCAGCTTGTCGTCGTAATGACTCAAAATATGAACGGGCGTGATTTCATCGGTCGATACATCATCACGCAGCGCCCCGGCTTGCTCGCGTGTGAGGGTTTCGCCAGCCAATTGACGCCGAATCAATGCGGGGTCTTGGCTCAGGTACAAGACCTTGAGTGGCTTGTTGAAGAGCGCTATTCCCGTGAATGGCAATGGTGATGGGGTCATGTGCATGGACTCACTGAGCAGCGGCGGGCGCCGACAAGAAGTTCAGCAACAAATGCGCAGCCGGACTCAGTACCTCTTCGCCCCGGTGGCACAAAACAAACCGGCGCGCAGACCAAACTTCTTGCAAGGGGAGAATGTCCAAGCCATAGGCTTGGGCATAGAGGGTGGTCACTTCACGGGGCACCAGTGCAATCGCTAAGCCTGCGCGCACCACGCGAAGTGCAGCCTCAAAGTTGGTCACGATCACGCGGTGATGTAAACGCTTACCCAGCAAACCTGCTTCGCGTTGCAACATCACCTCGACCGCGGAGTTCACCGGCATGATCACATGCTCAAAGTCAAGGGTGTCGACGTAACGCACCTGTGCCAGTTGGCATAACGGATGACCTCGCGGAACCGCAACGCTGAGGTGGTCGTGTCGGTAAGTGCGGGTGTGCAACAGACCTGTTTCGGCGGCATCCCAACAAATGCCAATGGCAGCAACACCTTCATGAATGCCACGCACCACATCGGGACTGATGCGTTCTTCCAGGTCAATTTGGATGTTTTGGTGTTCAGGCTTTTTTAAAAACTCTGCAATTTCATCAGCCAGTGCCTCGGCCATGACCGATGCTGTGGCCAGCACGTTCACTCGACCTTGAATGCCCGCTGCGTGGCTGGCCATGTCTCTCTCGATGCGGCTGGTGCTCAGCAAGATGCTGCGCGCATGTTCGAGCAGCGTTTCGCCGGCGGGCGTGGGCAGCACACCGTGTTTGCGCCGAATCAGCAGGCTGGCGCCGACTGTGGTTTCCAGTTGTGCCAGTCGCTTGCTCACGGCAGAGGCCACCATGTTGGCCTTTTCTGCAGCCCGACTCATGTTGCCGGTCTCGCACACGGTCACAAACAGGCGCAGTGAGGTCAGATCGAGGTCTCGCATTAAGATATTCCAGATAGGAACAAAACAGTTTCCAAAATTGAATTTTATGATCAAACGGAAACATTAAACTTGGGACCTACCGACAGAAAGACAGATGGCATGAACGCATTTCAATGGCCAGAGCGCGTGACGGTTCGTGAAGTCGGCTTGCGCGACGGGCTTCAAAGTTTGTCTCGCACTTTGCCTACGGCCCAAAAGTTGGCATGGATTCAGGCGGCCTACGACGCCGGTGTGCGTGAGATCGAGGTGGGCTCTTTTGTGCCGCCCAAACTGTTGCCCCAGTTGGCCGACACCCATGCATTGGTGGCGTTTGCCAAGACCTTGCCCGGCCTCTGCGTGACGGTCTTGGTGCCCAATTTGAAAGGGGCCGAACGGGCCATGGACAGTGGCGCCGATGGCATGCTGCTGCCGCTGTCGGCCAGCCACGCCCACAGCATGGCCAATTTGCGCAAAACGCCTGACGACGTCTTGGCAGAGATTGCGGCGATTGTCGAGGCGCGTGGCATCCGGGGCTCAGACATTCAGATTGAAGTGGGCATCAGCACCGCATGGGGTTGCACCTTGCAAGGTCGGGTTGAATCTGAAGAAGTGATTCGTTTGGTCAAAGCCTTGCTGGCGCTGGGGGTCGACCGTGTGGGCCTGGCCGACACGGTAGGCTATGCCGATCCACGCCAGGTGGGCGAGTTGTATGCACAGGTCCGCCAAGTGGCGGGGCAGCGACTGGGGTGCGGCCATTTTCATGACACACGGGGCTTGGGCATGGCCAATCTGATGGCTGCTTTGCAAGCGGGTGAAACACGGTTTGACGCCTGCCTGGCCGGTATTGGCGGCTGTCCCCATGCGCCGGGCGCCAGCGGTAATGTGGCCACCGAAGATGTGGTGTATTTGTTTGCCAGCATGGGCATTGAAACCGGCATTGATTTCGATAAGCTCATGGCTTTGCGAAACCAAGTGGCGCAGTGGCTTTCGGGAGAATGTTTGCATGGCGCAATTGCGCAGGCCGAATTACCCAAAACCTTGCGCTCCTCACCCTTGTTGGCATGAACTTTTCAGAAAAAAAACTCCCCCTCGAAGGCCTGCGTGTCGTCGAATTCACGCACATGGTCATGGGCCCCACTTGCGGCATGGTGCTGGCCGATATGGGGGCTGAAGTGATCAAGGTGGAGCCCATTGAGGGTGATCGCACACGGCATTTGTTGGGCTCGGGCGCGGGGTTTTTCCCCATGTTCAACCGCAACAAAAAAAGCATCCAACTCAACTTGCAAAACCCCGAAGGCGCGGCCGTGGCGCGGCGCTTGTGTGCCACTGCCGATGTGGTAGCCGAGAACTTCAAGCCTGGCTCGATGGTCAAGTACGGGCTGGATTACGCCAGTCTGTCTGCCCACAACCCCAAACTGATTTACGCCAGCCTCAAAGGCTTTTTGCCAGGCCCTTATGACCATCGCACAGCGCTCGATGAAGTGGTGCAGATGATGGGCGGCTTGGCTTACATGACAGGGCGCCCGGGTGACCCCTTGCGTGCGGGCACCAGCGTGAACGACATCATGGGCGGCATGTTCGGTGCCATTGGCGTGTTGGGTGCCCTGATTCAGCGGGGCATCACCGGACGTGGTCAAGAAATTCAGTCCGCACTGTTCGAAAACAACGTGTTTTTAGTGGGGCAGCACATGCTGCAATACGCCATCACGGGACACGCGGCCGAGCCCATGCCCAACCGCATTTCGGCCTGGGCGGTGTATGACGTGTTCACCGTCAAAAACGGCGAGCAAATTTTCTTGG
>JBEGTA010000300.1:0-6803 GCA_041179665.1 Pseudomonadota bacterium | reverse complement strand
CCACTTCGGCGGCGCTGGCATCGTTGTAGGCGGGGCCGCCCACCAGTGAAAAGCCGGTCAACGACACCAGCGACTGGATCTGCGACTTGTCGCCATTCTTGAAGAAGCGGTCCATCGCCGGGCGGGCATCGAGGCCACTGGCAAACGCCGGAATCACGCGCAAGCCGCGGGCTTGCAATGAGCCGATCACCGCGTCGTAATGCGCGGTGTTGCCCGCCAGCAAATAAGAGCGCAGCAGCAACAGGCCCACGGCGGGTTGGTCTTTGCGGCCATGGCCGGGCAGGTCGCTCAGGTGTTCGCTGATGCGGTTTTTCATCTGGGGGTGGTACAGCCCCACTTCAGGATATTCAATCGGATCTTCAGGCTGGGCCAGTGCGCGCAAGTGCTGGCGTGGGCCTTGGGCATAGCGGTGCACCAAGGTTTGCACCATGTGCTCGATGTTGTGCTCTGAACCCGCGAGCCAATAGCGCATGGTCAAGAAAAACAGGCGCAAGTCTTGTGCGGTGCCCGGAATGAAGCGCAACAACTTGGGCAGGCGCCGCAGCATCGCCATTTGTTTGGCGCCGGCATTGGAGGGCGCGCCTTTTTCTTCGCCTGTGTCTTTGTTTTTAGCGCTGGGGCGCAATTTTTTCAGCAGGGCCATCAGCCCGCTCGACTCGCGGCCCATGACCAATTTGCCCATGCGGGTGAGTTGCGTCACCGGCGGGGCCGACATGATGCAGACCATGGCATCGCAGTGGTCGCGGCGCGCTTGCAAGGCGTCCAGCACCGGCAAGAAATGGTCTTCCATGAACAGCATGGTGACGATCACGATGTCGGCCTGCGCCACCGCGGCCAAACACGCGGCGAGTGCTGTTTCGCTGTCGCGCCAGGCCGATGCCGAGTGGGTTTGCAGGTGCACGCCGGGCAGTTGCCGAGCCAGTTTTTCGCCCGCGCTGTCGGCCGCACTGGCCAAGTGACTGTCCATGGTCAGCAGCACCACGCTCATGCGTGGCGTCAGGGTTTGGGCCTGCGCCTGCTTACCGGCTGAAGTGGGCTTTGGCATCGTAGAGCGTCTCCACGGTGATGGTCGCCACGCCCAGATCTTGGGCAAATCGTTCGGTGTTGCGGCGGGCTTTGCCTCGCACAAAGAACGGAATCTTGCCCAGCTCCTTCTCGGCTTCTTGGCTCCAGGTGGCCTGGTTTGAAGCGGCTTGGGCGGGGGGAGCTACCGACTGCACCACCGCAGCGCTGGGGCTCGCGGGTGTGGTCGCGGGTGTGGTCGTGGGTGCAGACTTGGGCGCGTTCGGGGGCGCGGTTTTTTCTGCGGACAATTCTGCGGAGGGTCGGGTGCTGCCCAAGTGCGACGGTGCGGCACCGGCATGGAACTCGAAGTCTTCGCGGAACATGCCAATCAGGTGTTCTTCGAGGCCCATCATGAGCGGGTGGACCCAGGTGTCAAACAACACGTTGGCCCCTTCAAAACCCATTTGTGGCGCGTAGCGCGCCGGAAAATCTTGCACGTGCACCGGAGCCGAAATCACGGCACACGGAATGCCTTGGCGCTTGGCGATGTGGCGCTCCATCTGGGTGCCCAAAATCAATTCGGGTTGCAGCGCGTTGATTTGGTCTTCGACTTCCAAGTAGTCGTCGGTGATCAGGGCCTCGATGCCGTGTTGCTTGGCGCAGTCGCGCACCTCGCGCGCAAATTCGCGGCTGTAGGTGCCCATGCCCACCACTTCGAAACCCATCTCTTGTCGGGCTACGCGGGCTGCGGCCACCACGTGTGTGGCATCGCCAAAAATATAAACCCGCTTGCCGGTGAGGTAAGTGGAATCCACCGACTTGGCGTACCAAGGGGCATGCGCGTTGAGCGGGTCGTTGACCGGTTGTGGCAAACCAACCAAGCCACACACCTCGGCGATAAAGTCACGCGTAGCGTGGCTGCCCAAGGGGATGGTTTTGGTGTAAGGCTGATCAAACTGGCGCTGCAACCATTGCGCTGCAGCCAGGCCCACTTCGGGATAAAGCACCACATTGAAGTCGGCCTCGGCCAAACGCTGAATGTCGGCCACGCTCGCGCCCATGGGGGCCACCACCGACACCTCTACGCCCAAGGTGTTGAGCAGTTGGGTGATTTCTTTCACATCGTCTCGGTGTCTAAAGCCCAGAGCGCTGGGGCCCAAGATGTTGCAACGCGGACGGCGTGGAGTGGCAGCAGGCTCAGCGCCGGCTTGGCCCTCGGGCGCTGCGGCAGTCGCAGGCTGGTGCACCAAGTGCCGGCACAGTTGGTAAAAGGTTTCGCTGGCGCCCCAGTTTTCTTTGCGCTGGTAAGAGGGCAACTCGAGCGGCACCACCGGAATCGGCAGTTTCAGGGCTTGCGCCAGACCGCCCGGGTCGTCTTGAATCAGCTCGGCCGTGCACGACGAGCCGACCAACATGGCGGCAGGCTGAAAGCGCTGCATCGCATCGCGCGCGGCGTCTTTGAACAACTCGGCGGTGTCGCCGCCCAAGTCGCGGGCTTGGAAGGTGGTGTAGGTGACGGGGGGGCGGCGCGGCAGGCGCTCGATCATGGTGAACAGCAAATCGGCGTAGGTGTCGCCCTGCGGCGCATGCAGCACATAGTGCACGTCCTGCATGGCGGTGGCCACACGCATCGCGCCCACATGGGGCGGTCCTTCGTAAGTCCAGAGCGTCAGTTGCATGGGGTGTTCCTGCGCGGTTTAGGCAGCCAACTTCAGGCGGCGTTTGAGGGGGCGGCTGAACAGTCCGGCCAAGTCGGCAGCCTGTTCGTAGCCCTGAATCGGGGTGAAGACCAACTCGATGGCCCACTTGGTGGTGAGCCCTTGGGCTTCGAGGGGGTTGGCCAGGCCCAAGCCACAGACCACCATGTCGGGCGCATCGGCGAGACAGCGCTCGAGTTGCAAATCGACGTCTTGGCCTTCGCTGATGCGGGTGCCCGCAGGCAGCCAAGCCAGCTCGGCAGCCATGTGCTGGCGGTGCAAATAGGGCGTGCCCACTTCGACCAAGGTCATGCCCAATTCGCGGTGCACGAAGCGGGCCAAGGGAATTTCGAGCTGCGAATCAGGGAAGAAGAAAATGCGTTGGCCTTGCAACATTTCGCGTTGCACGGCCAAGGCTTTCTCGGCGCGTTGGCGTGGGGCGGCAATGGCTTGTTCAAAGCGCTCGGGGCTGACACCAAACTCGGTGGCGGCGGCTTGCAGCCAAGCCGTGGTGCCCTCCACGCCCAAGGGGAAGGGGGCGCTCAAAGCTTGGGCGCCCCGCGATTGAAGGGCGCGCGCCGTATCGGCCAAAAAAGGTTGGGCCAACAAAAAGCGGGTGTTGGGCCCGACAGCAGGCATCGCTTGGCTGTTGCGCGGTGGGAAAAAGCTGACGCTCAAGCCCATGTGGTTCAGCAAGCTGCGCAATTGGTCTTCCACCACATCGGCCAGCGTGCCCACTACCATCAGCGATTTGGCGTTGTCGTTGTCACTGTGGTGAGCGCTCTCTTTGTGCGCTGCGTTGGGCTGAGTTGCGGCAGTTGGCTGCGCCACCGGGCCGGGCAGGGTGGGCAAAGTGGGTAGGGTCGGTACCAGTGCGGCGAGACAAGCGTCTTCGCCCTGGGTGAAGGTGGTCTCAATGCCGCTGCCGGAGTAATTGAGCACCCGCACGGCCGGATGGTGCAGGCGGTTTTGTCTTTCGGCGGCGCGGGACAAGTCGAGTTTGATGACTTCTGAAGGGCACGAGCCCACCAAAAAGAGCAAACGGATATCGGGGCGGCGTGTCAGCAATTGGCTCACCACGCGGTCGAGTTCTTCGTGCACATCGGCCAAGCCGGCCAAGTCACGCTCGTCAATGATGGCCGTGCCAAAGCGGGGCTCGGCAAAAATCATCACGCCAGCGGCTGACTGAATGAGGTGAGCGCAAGTGCGTGAGCCGACCACCAAAAAGAAGGCGTCTTGAATTTTGCGGTGCAGCCAAATGATGCCGGTCAAACCGCAAAACACCTCGCGTTGACCGCGTTGCACCAAGGGCACGACATCGGTGCATCCCGAAGTGGCAGATTTGATCGGGATGACGGGGCTCATGGTTGCACCTGTGCGCCCGGCGGGGGCGAAATGGACGTGGGTTTTTGCAAGCGCGCCATGCGCAGCTTGCGCAGGTATTGCGCGGCATTGATGGCATAGCTGCCGTAAGCAGCTAGCGCCAACAGCAATTGATCGGTGGCGCTCCAAAGCCCTTGCCACCAGACCCACAAATAAGCGGTGTGCAGGACCAAAACGCCCATGCTGACCACGTCTTCCCAATAAAAAGCAGGTGCAAACAGGTACTGGCCGAAGACCACTTTTTCCCAAATTGCGCCGGTGACCATGATGGCGTAGAGCACCAGCGTCTTGAGCACGACCGAGCCCAAGGCCCAGTCGGTCAGGGTGCCGGTTTGTAAACTGCGCACCACCAAGAACAGGCTGATCCCAAAAATCAAGAATTGCACCGGGGCCAGCACCCCTTGAACCAGCGTCCAACGGGTTGCATCGCGCCGGGCGCGTTGCGCTGGCGTGTACAAAACGGAGGGGGACGATTCGGGCATGGAAAACCTGTGGGTGGAGGGGCTTGGGTTGAATGTAAATCTGACAATACACTGTGTCAACATAAATTGACAATAATTTAGCATTCTAGGGTTTACACTAAATACAAGTTGAACCCATCACGCTCACACTTGGGTCTGTGTTTTGTAGGGTCAAGTCGAGGCTCTGCTCCATGCAACTCTTGTGAAGAGCCGCCACCGGGTGCTTTTTGCTGGTTTAACCCTCTGATGATCGGTGTTTGTCATGGCGCAAAACAATCTGGAAAACGCACAGTCCCCGCCCGCCGGGCAGGGGCAGGCGGGGTCCTTGCCAGAAGCTTTGCGACAAGGCACTCCGGTCAGTCCGCGTTTGGTGGGGGGCACCACCTTTGCCGGTAAATCGGCGCTTGACTTGGCCCAAATCCAGATCCTGGCGCAAGCCTGTTTGCAGGGCTTAGACGCCGCGCGCCAAGTGGTTCACGGCTGGCAGCGCCAAGGGCAATCCTTAGAAGATATTTATATGCAGGGCATCACGCCCTGTGCCCGCCTCCTGGGGGATTGGTGGTGTTCGGACCGCTTGGACTTTTCCATGACCACCATCGCTTCGACCCATTTGCAACAGCTGTTGCACGACTTCAGCAGCGAATTTTTGCAAGAAGCCCCGCACCAGCCCAATGGCTGGTGTTTGCTCTTGATGACCGAGCCAGGGGCCCAGCACAGCATGGGCTTGTTCATGCTCAGCGAGTTTTTCAAGCGCGCTGGTTGGACCGTGACCGTCGGCGTGCCCCAAGATGTGAACGAATTCAAACGCCTGTTTCAGTCCGAGTGGTTTGATGCGGTGGGGATTTCGGTCAGCAGCGACCGGCATTTGGACACGTTGCGCAGCCTTTTGCCCTCGTTGCGTCAGGCGGCCGACAACACCGATTTGAAAGTTTTTGTGGGGGGACCGATGGCTTTTGTAGCACCCGAAAGATTGCAGACTTGTGGCGCCGATGTCATCGCTCAAGATGCGCCAGCGACGGTGGCGCAACTGACGCAAGTCTTGAATGCTCGCTAAAGCCAATGAGGTTGACTTAGATCATTCTTTGTCCTTTTTCAGTGCAGGCCATGTGCAGTGAGGCTCGTTAAAAAGTCTATACTTACATGACAATTTCAAGTGTCAACTTCCTGATTCTTTAACGCATAAAACTTACACCATGAAGCTTCCCTCTTTGGACTCCTCCACATTTTCCCAGCTGCTGGGAGTGGTGTCGGATGTCTCCTTGGTCATGGACCTTCAGGGGGTGATCGAGGATGTCTCGACTGGGCGTGACACCTTGGCCGCTTTGGGCTGCCAAGCGTGGGTCGGCCGCTCGTGGATCGACACGGTCACCACTGAGAGCCGCATCAAGATCCAGGAAATGCTGCAATCTCAAGGCGCGGCAGACGCCATGCGCTGGCGCCATGTGAACCACACTTCGCCTTTGGGCAACGACGTGGCCTTGCAATATGTGCTGGTGCCTTTGGGTGGCAAAAAACTGTTGGCCGTGGGCCGCGACTTAGAAAGCCTGGCCGAATTGCAACGCCGCTTGGTCGAAACCCAGCAATCGATGGAGCGCGATTACTTGCGCCTGCGCCACATTGAGGCGCGTTACCGGGTGTTGTTCGACACCTCCTCCGAGGCCGTTTTGATGGTCGACTCCAGCACCCAGCGTGTGCTTGAAGCCAACGTTGGCGCACAGTCGATGATGCGGGACGCAGGCAAGCGCTTGGTGGGCCGCGATGTGCGCGAATGTTTTGAGGCCGACAGCCAAGGCGAAGTGCAATCCTTGCTGCGCATGGCTTTGGCCACGGGTCGTATTGAAATGTGCTCGGCTCAGGTGGCCGGTTTGTCTTCGGCCTGGACCGTGTCGGCCACGGTCTTTCGGCAAGAGGGCGGGGCGCAGTTTTTGGTGCGCTTGGTGCCGCGTGAAGCCGCTTTGCTTCCCGCACACGACAGCGGTTCGTCCGATGCCTTGAGCGCGGCCATGGAGCATTTCCCGGACGGTTGGGTGCTGACCGACCCCTCGGGTTTGGTCAAAAGCGTCAACGAGGAAGGCATGGCTTTGTTGGGCCTGACCGCGTCGTCGCAAGTGATTGGTCAAAGCCTGGAGCGCTGGTTGCAGCGCGGCGCCGTGGACTGGGGTGTGCTCAACACCAGCTTGCGTCAGCAGCTGCCGGTGCGCAATTTCGCCACCGAGGTGCGCACCTTGTCGGGCATGACCCTGCCCATTGAAATTTC
>JBEGTA010000299.1:0-3603 GCA_041179665.1 Pseudomonadota bacterium | reverse complement strand
TGTCCCACATGAGACAGTGAATTCTTGGCCTGTTACAGTCACGGCTCTCGCTCATAACCCTTGGAAAACTAACATGATTCGCCTCATTTCCGCAGGCCTGCTGGGGGCCATGGCCCTGGCTCCAGCTTGGGCTCAGTCCCCCATCAAAATTGGTGAGATCAACAGTTATTCGGCCATTCCGCAGTTCACCCAGCCCTACAAGCAAGGCTGGCAGTTGGCGGTGGAAGAGATCAACGCACAAGGCGGTTTGCTGGGTCGCAAAGTCGAGGTGATTGCGCGTGACGATGCAGGCAAACCGGAAGAGGCTTTGCGCCACGCCATCGAGCTGACTTCAAAGGAAAAAGTCGATGTGTTGGCCGGCGGCTTTTTGTCCAACATCGGCCTGGCTTTGGCCGACCATGCACAGAAAAGCAAGCGCCTGTTTGTGGCCAGTGAGCCTTTGACCGATGCCATCGTGTGGGACAAAGGCAACCGTTACACCTTCCGCCTGCGCCCCAGCACTTACATGCAATCGGCCATGTTGGTTGAAGAAGCCGCCAAGTTGCCCGCCAAGCGCTGGGCCACCATCGCGCCCAACTACGAGTACGGACAAAGTGCGGTGGCCAGCTTCAAAGAGTTGCTCAAAGCCAAGCGCCCCGATGTCGAATTTGTCAGCGAGCAGTGGCCCGCACAAGGCAAGATTGACGCTGGCAGCACGCTGACTGCCACCATGGCCAGCAAGCCCGATGCGATTTTTAACGTGACCTTTGGCGCTGACTTGGCCAAGTTGGTGCGCGAGGGCAACCAGCGCAATGTGTTTCCCAAAACCCCCGTGGTGTCATTGTTGTCCGGCGAGCCTGAATATCTGGAAGTGCTGAAAGACGAAACCCCCAAGGGCTGGATCGTGACCGGCTACCCCTGGGACCAACTCGACAACAAAGAACACGCCAGCTTTGCGGCCAACTATTACAAGAAGTTCAACGAGAACCCCAAAGTGGGTTCTGTGGTGGGTTATGCCACGATGCAGGCCATTTTTGCGGCCATCAAAAAGGCCAATTCCACCGACAACGAAAAGTTGGTGGTGGCGCTGCGTGGTTTGAAGTTCAGCACGCCTTTTGGGCCGGCTGAATTTCGCGCCATCGACCAGCAATCCACCATGGGCGCGTATGTGGGCAAGCTCGATTTGCGCGGTGGCAAGGGCACCATGGTGCAGTGGCGCTATGCCGACGGCAAAAACTACCAACCGACCGATGCCTACGTGAAAGCGCGGCGCCCTGCAGACGCCATGAAGTGAGTTAATTCGGGCGAAACCTGAAGAAATTCAAGCAGGATTCAAGCCCCAAGTGTTGGGGCTGCTGTCTTGCCAAAACTCGGCAAACGGGCTGGGCAGTGGCGACTCACTGGCCATCTCGGGCAGCAATTGGCCGGGGCTCAGGGTGTCGATCACACTGGACAGCGGCATCGCATGGCCTTGAGCATTGCGCACCATCAGGTGCTGGGGTGTGATGGCGTTGGGGCTGCTCAGGCCGGCGGCACCAATCAAGTCGGCCAAGGCATGCAGGGTGTTGGCATGAAAGTAAAACACCCGTTCGGCTTTGTCAGTCACCACAATCGCACGTTGACGCACCGGGTCTTGTGTAGCCACGCCGGTGGGGCAATGGTCGGTGTGGCAGGTGCGCGACTGAATGCAGCCCAGCGCGAACATGAAGCCCCTTCCCGAATTGCACCAGTCGGCGCCCAAAGCCAGGCAACGTGCAATATCAAAGGCCGAGATCACTTTGCCCGAAGCGCCAATCTTGATGCGGCCACGCAAGCTCGCGCCGACCAAGCTGTTGTGCACCAACCGCAGCCCATCGCGCAAAGGCATGCCCACATGGTCGGCAAACTCAATGGGTGCGGCACCGGTGCCCCCTTCAGCGCCATCCACCACCACAAAGTCAGGCGTTTGACCGGTTTGAAGCATGGCTTTGACCAGCGAGAACCACTCAGCCGGGTGCCCGATGCACAGCTTGATGCCCACCGGTTTGCCACCGGACAGTCGGCGCAACTGGGCCACAAAGCCCAACAGCTCCACCGGGCTTGAAAACGCCGAGTGGCGGGCTGGCGAAACGCAATCTTGGCCCATGCGGATGCCGCGCGCCTCGGCAATTTCGGCGCTGACCTTGGCTTTGGGCAACACCCCGCCATGGCCGGGCTTGGCCCCTTGGGACAGCTTGACCTCGATCATCTTGACCTGAGGTGACTTGGCTTGCAGGGCAAAGCGTTCGGGGTCAAAGTGGCCGTCGGGCGTGCGGCAACCAAAGTAACCCGAAGCAATTTGCCAAATCAAGTCGCCCTCGTGCTGGCGGTGGTGCACCGAGATGCTGCCCTCGCCAGTGTCATGGGCAAAACGGCCCAATGCCGCGCCGCGGTTGAGGGCCTGTATGGCGTTGGGCGAGAGTGCGCCAAAGCTCATGCCAGAGATGTTGAACAGCGACAGATCGTAGGGTTGGCTGCACTGGTCGCCCCCCACCTGAATGCGGAAAGTGGCCGGGTCAGGTTGCACCGGCTGCATCGAGTGGGCCAGCCACTCGGTGTCGGACTGGTACATGTTTTTGATGCTGCCAAAGCCGCGTTTGTCGTTTTCCACCTTCGAGCGGGCGTAAACCAGGGCGCGTTGGTTGCGCGAGAAGGGCAGCTTTTCGTCGTCGCTTTCTAAAAAGTATTGGCGCAGCTCGGGGCGGATGTACTCAAGCCCGTAACGCAAACGCCCCGTCAGGGGGTAATTGCGCCGCACGGCCTGCTTGGTTTGGGTGTAATCGCGCCAGCCCAATGCAAACAGCACGGCAAAAGTGGCGCTGGCCCAGACTGAAAAGGGCCAAGAAACGAGGGCGGCAGGGGCCGTGACCAACCAAGGCAGGTAACGCGTGAACGATTGACGGACCATCAAGTGCTCTCCATGACGAACAAACAACAACATCGGACAGAGTCTGAATCAACACCATCGTAGATGGATTTATTGATTTTGTGAATTTATGTTGGCGCAAATCGTTCTGCAGCCAGGTGTTTGGCCAACGACGCGTCCAGCGGCAGCGGCTCATTTTCCAGTCGGGCCGCCAACAGTTCGCCGCACAACACCGACAAGCTGATGCCCCGCGCGCCCATGCCGGCGCACAACCACAGGCCAGGCCACTGCTGGGGGTGAATGGGGCCCACCGCCGGCAAGCGGTTGGGCAGGGTGCAGCGCAAACCCGCCCATCCGCGCACATGGGGCGCAGCAAATTGGCCTCGCAGGGCCTCGCCCAAGTGGGGCAGCAAAGTGGCCAGACGCTGCTGGTTGGCCGCGTGGTCTTCTTCGCGCACCGGCGCTTGCTCGCATTGGCGCTCAAAGGTCGAGCCAATGAACCAACCCGGCTGTCCCTCGGGTGTCGTCACGTGGCTGATGAAACTGCCATGCCCGTTAACGGGAAATGGCGGCAACTGCTGGCGCTGGGTGGGGCTCAAATCGTTCAGGTGGCCAAAACTGATTTGCCCGCGCAAGGGGTTCAGGGGCACCGCAAAACCGGGCAAAGGGCGCAACAAAGCCAGACTGTCATAAGCACTGGCCACCACCAGCAAGGGGGCTTGGCCAATCACTTGGCCTGC
>JBEGTA010000298.1:0-3454 GCA_041179665.1 Pseudomonadota bacterium | reverse complement strand
CACGAACTGGAAGATGGTTTTTATGTGAACTTGGGCATCGGCATTCCTACGCTGGTGGCCAACTTTGTGCCGGCCGACAAAGAGGTTTGGCTGCAAAGCGAAAACGGCATGCTGGGCATTGGCCCATTTCCGACCGAAGACGAAGTGGATGCCGACTTGATCAACGCGGGCAAACAGACCGTGACCACCATCAAGGGGTCGTCCATTTTTGGCAGCGAGCAGTCGTTCGCCATGATTCGGGGCGGCAAGATCAACTTGTCCATCTTGGGGGCCATGCAAGTCAGCGAAAAAGGCGATCTGGCCAACTGGATGATTCCCGGCAAGATGGTCAAGGGCATGGGCGGCGCGATGGATTTGGTGGCCGGCGTGAAGCGTGTGATTATTTTGATGGAGCACGTGGCCAAAAAGAAAGACGGCACCGAAGACCTGAAAATCTTGCCCCAATGCACGCTGCCTTTGACCGGCGTGGGCGTGGTCGACCGCATCATCACCGATTTGGCCGTGATGGATGTGACCGATGCGGGCCTGAAGGTGGTCGAGTTGGCGCCGGGTGTGAGCCCAGAGCAACTGCAAAGCAAAACCGGCGTGAAGCTGATTTTTTAAGCGCTTGAACCGCGCTGTTCAAAAGGCCCCGGGAGGGGCCTTTTTTGTTTCAATTTTTCCGTCCGTACCAAACAGGCCAGCCCAGCTTGGCGCAGGTTTATTGGCTGAGGCGCGACGAATAGCGGCACCGCTGGGGATCAAACCAGGTGAACGAATATTCGGCCAAGGTGTTGTTGGCGGTCCATGACAGCCGCTCAATGAAGCCCGCGCTTTGGCCGGCGCAGAGGTTACACGGTGGCACGGCCCAGTCGGGTGCTGGGGCTGCGCTTAAGCGGTCTTCGACGCGCGAGATCCAGGTGCCAAAGCGCTCTTGGTAAAACAAATACATCGAGTCGCCCAACTCGTCGGCTTTGAGCTGTGGGCAGTGCGCCGCATCGAACCAAATTTCTTCCAGTGCGACTGGCACTTGGCTCAAAAAGCGCAAGCGGCGCACCCGCCATGCGTGCGTTCCGCCCTCTCCCAGCGGCGGGATGGCGGCGGGTCGGCGCTGCCGGCTGACATCGAGGATGTGGGCGGTGGGCAAGCCGGGGCCGGTGTTGAGTTCGAGGCGGAACAACTCATAAATGCGCTGAGTTCCGGCCACTTGTTTGACATAAGTGCCCGAGCCTTGTTTGCGCTCGAGCACGCCTTGGTCAGACAACAGAGCCAAAGCTTTGCGCACGGTGCCCACGGCGACATCGAGGGTCTGCGCCAACTCGGCCTCGGTCGGCAGCCGCTCGCCCTTGCGCCAATAGCCCGCTTTGATTTGGCGAGCCAACAGTTCAGAGATCTGCAAATAAACCGGTAAGGGCTTGGCGGGGGTGGGGACAGGCATGGCAACAGTATGGCAAAGGATCCGCAGGCTCGGGCAAACCCTGATGCGGAAACGGTTCAATTCATATACTATTCCTTCATTATTTTGAAAGGTCTGCCATGAGCATTGTTCCGGTCAGGGGTGAAGACATTGCCGGTGCCGAGGTGGCTTGGTTTGCGCCCTTGTGTTCCGATGATTTTCAGTACTTGGGGGCGCCCGAGAGCGCATTGCGCAGCAGCTGGGCCAACACCAGCCGCATTGCCAAGCGGGCTGATGAGCTCGGCTTCAGGAACATCTTGTGCCCATCGTCCTATCAAGTGGGGCAAGACACACTGACCTTTGTGGCGGGCATGGCCCCGCAGATCAAACACATGAACATGCTGGCCGCTATTCGGTGTGGCGAAGTGCAGCCCGCCATGTTGGCGCGCACCGTGGCCACGCTGGACCACATGATGGAAGGGCGTTTGACGCTGAATGTGATCTCTTCGGATTTTCCGGGGCAGCAAGAAGACAGCGCTTACCGCTACCGCCGCAGTTGGGAGGTGGTCGAGATCTTGAAGCAAGCCTGGACGCAAGACGAAATCAACTACGAAGGCCAGATCTACAACATCAAAGGGTTGTCCACCGACCCGGTGCGCCCTTACCAATCCGGCGGTCCGCTGTTGTATTTTGGCGGCTACAGCCCGGACGCCTTGGCTTTGTGCGGCGCACACTGCGACACCTATTTGATGTGGCCCGAACCGAAAGAGGTGTTGGCCCAGCGCATGCGCGATGTGCATGCACAAGCCGAAAAACACAATCGCTTGCTTGACTATGGTTTGCGGGTGCACATGATCGTGCGCGACACCGAAGCCGAGGCGCGTGAGTACGCGCGTGAGCTGGTGTCGAAGTTGGACGACGACAAAGGCCGAGAAATTCGCCAACGCGCGCTGGACGCAAAGAGCCTGGGCGTTTCGCTGCAAAGCGCCAACCGTGAAATTGCGGATGCTGAGGGCTACATCGAGCCGCACTTGTGGACCGGCGTGGGCCGTGCCCGCAGCGGCTGTGGCGCGGCGCTGGTGGGCAGTGTGGACCAAGTGCTGAGCACCATTCACGACTACATGAAGATGGGCATTCGCGCATTCATTTTTTCGGGCTACCCCCACCTGCAAGAGTGCGAAATTTTTGGCACCAAGGTGCTGCCTCACCTGCAAACCGTGTCACTGGCCCACGCTTATGGCCGCGTGCCTGCCGCGACACCTGCCACCCCTTTGGGTGTCGGTGAGCGCCGCTGATGTTGATGATCACTACCGAGTAACTTTGATATGAACCGCATGACCCTGCCCAATGGGCGCTCTCTCAGCCAAATGGCCTACGGCGTTTGGCGTTTGTCAGAAGCCGACAACACCAGCGTGTCGGCCAACTTGGCGCGCATCGACGCGTGTCTGGCCCAAGGCATCACCACCTTTGACCATGCCGACATTTATGGCGATTACCGTTGCGAGGCGTTGTTTGGCGAGGCCATCAAGGCCCGGCCTGCGTTGCGCGAACAAATCGAGATCGTCACCAAAACCGACATCATGTTGTTGTCACAGCAATGGCCCGGCACACGGGTGAAGCACTACGACACCTCGCCCGCGCATGTCACGGCCAGCGTGGAGCGCTCTTTGCAGCGCATTGGCGTGGAAGTGATTGATTTGTTGCTCATTCACCGCCCCGACCCGTTGTGCGATGCCACAGCCCTGGGTGCCTGCTTGGATGGTCTGATTGACAGTGGCAAGGTGCGCGGTGTGGGCGTGTCCAACTACATGCCTTGGGACGTCGACCTGTTGCAGTCGCGCATGAAGCACCGCTTGCAAACCAACCAAATCGAGCTCAGCCTGTTGCACACCGCACCGTTCATCAACGGCCAGATTGCCCATGCCCAACAGCACCGCATGCCCGTGATGGCATGGTCTCCCTTGGGCGGCGGTCGCTTGCACAGCCAGGCCACACTGGCGGGCACCGCAGCGGCCCGTTTGGCACCCCGTTTGGCCGCATTGGCCAAGGCCAGTGGCACCGACACCACGGCGGTGGCCA
>JBEGTA010000297.1:0-2864 GCA_041179665.1 Pseudomonadota bacterium | reverse complement strand
AAAGCATTCACCGCTCGGTGCAGGCTTTGCCACTGTTACTGGCAGGCGAGATGACCAAGGCCATGGCCCTGATTCACACCAGCAAACCCCCTCGCCCCAAACCGCCTCGGCCTGCGCCAGTGCCCAAGCCGGTCGGCGCCCCAGAAGCCGCTGTATCAGGGAGCACTGAATCAGCTCACTCAACTAAAGCGACTGATCCTAAGCCCGAGTAACTGAATCGGTGAGGATCACTGGCCTTGCAGGCGTCGGTACTTGGCCCACAGTGACTCTTGGCTTTCGACGTGTTGAGGGTTGATGGGAATACACGCCACTGGACAGACCTGCACGCACTGAGGCTCGTCAAAATGACCGACACATTCGGTGCATTTGGACGGATCGATTTCATAAATCTCTTCGCCCAAATAAATAGCTTGGTTGGGGCACTCAGGCTCACACACATCGCAGTTGATGCATTCATCGGTGATCATCAGTGCCATGAAACGGGCTCCGCAAATTTTTGCATCTTGGTCATGCCCCAATTATCGGACAGCCCGATCAGCCTGAACAATTGCAGGGCTGTTTGGCAAGCCGGGACTCTGCCCGCGCAACCTCATGGGCTTTCATGGGCCTAAAATGCCTTTGTGAACACCATCTTGAACGCCGATCTCCATTGTCACTCCGTCATCTCGGACGGCACCCTCACCCCCGAAGCGCTGGCCGAACGGGCCAAGGCCAACGGGGTGGAACTTTGGGCGCTGACCGATCACGACGAAGTGGGGGGACAAGACCGCGCCATGGCGGCTGCGCGTGCGCAGGGCTTGCCCTATTTAACGGGCACCGAAATTTCCATCACCTTTGCCGACAAAACGGTACACATCGTCGGCTTGGGCTTTGATGCTCACAACACCGACTTGGTCGAAGGTTTGCGCCGCACCCGTGGTGGGCGGGGCGAACGGGCCGAAGAAATGTCCGATGGACTGGCCAAAGTGGGCATTCATGGCGCTTACCAAGGCGCTCTGCGATATGCCGGCAACCCAGAGCTGATTTCTCGAACCCACTTTGCGCGCCATTTGGTTGAAACTGGCGTGTGCAGCGACACCTCGGAGGTGTTTCGCAAATTTTTGACCGAAGGCAAACCCGGCTTTGTGCCCCACCGCTGGGCTCGCCTGAAAGAAGCTGTGCAATGGATCACCGGCGCAGGTGGTGTTGCCGTCATTGCCCACCCGGCACGCTATGGCTTCAGCCCCAACGAAGAGTACGCCTTGTTCAGCGAGTTCAAGGCCCATGGCGGGCGCGCTGTCGAGGTGGTCACTGGCAGCCACTCATCGCAAGAAGCCGTGCGTTACGCCGAAACCGCCCTCGAGTTTGATCTGGCAGCCTCGCGCGGAAGTGACTTTCACAGTCCCGACGAAAGCCGCATCGATCTGGGTACGCTGCCCCTCTTGCCCGGCCAACTGACCCCTGTGTGGGAACTGTTGGTTGACCGCATTCAGTGAGCAAGCCCGAATCTTCCACCCTTCAAGGCATCGGTTTTGCCATTTTGGCAATCGCCTGCTTTGCCACACTCGACACCACCACCCGCCACATCAGCGCGGGTTTCTCGGTCTTGGTGGCACTCTGGTTTCGCTACGCGATTCAAGCGGTCATCACCACGACCGTGTTTTGGCCAGGCCGCGGTCGCCAACTGCTGCGCACGCAGCACCCGAGGTTTCAACTGGCTCGGGGCAGCTTGCTGTTTGCCTGCAGCATCTTGGCTTTTTTCAGCCTCAAATACATGCCCGTGGGTGAATTCACGGCCATCGCTTTGTTGTCGCCGTTGGTCATCACGCTGTTAGCCGCACGCATGCTGAACGAGACCATTCGCCCATTGCGTTGGGTGTTGGTTGCTGGCGGGTTTGCGGGCACGTTGGTCATCATTCGGCCTGGCAGCCACCACTTTGATTGGACGGTGGTCTTGCCGTTGATGCTGGTCGCCACCAACTCGGCTTTTCAAATCTTGACGAGCAAAATGACCAAGCTCGAAGACCCGATCACCATGCACTTTTACACCGGCTGGATCGGCACCGCGCTGGCCACGTGCATGTTGCCTTTTGCTTGGGAAATGCCACAAGACCCGATCGTCTGGATGCAGTTGTTGCTGATGGGTGTGCTGGCATCCATTGGGCATTTCTTTTTGATCTTGGCATACGGCAGAGCCCCGGCGGCCACTCTCACGCCTTACATGTACACCCAAATCGGCTTTGCGGTTCTGGCCGGCTGGGTGGTGTTTGACCATTTGCCAGACCAATGGACCTTTGTTGGCATGGGTCTGGTGGCCCTGTGCGGCGCTCTGGGCGCTTGGCTCACCGTGCGCGAAAATCGGATAGCCATCCAACCTCCTGAATCTTGAAACTCTGCAAGGCGAACACCCGAGTCCGTACCCACGCTCGTTCTCAGGCACTTCGGCAAAGGCTCAAAGAAGTACCAAAGAGAAGCAAGGCACGATGCATCCTCTGAAGCCGCGCCCCTGAACCTAGACCACCGCACCACCGCACCACCGCACCAGCACGCTGCCCCAGTTCATTTCATCCAACAGATCTCCAGATGGCCCAGTTTTTCGTTGTCCACCCAGAAAACCCTCAAGCCCGTTTGCTCAAGCAAGCGGTGCAACTGCTCAACCAAGGCAGCGTTTTGGCTGTGCCCACCGACTCCAGCTACGCTTTGGTTTGCCACTTGGACGACAAAAATGCCGCGGACCAATTGCGACGTATCCGCGGGGTCGACGAGAAACACCACTTGACCGTGTTGTGCCGTGACCTGAGCGAGTTGGCCAACTACGCCAGAGTCGACAACCGCCAATTCAGGACCATCAAGCAAGCCACGCCGGGCCCGTTCACCTTCATCCT
>JBEGTA010000296.1:0-7345 GCA_041179665.1 Pseudomonadota bacterium | reverse complement strand
TGTACCTCAAAACCCACTCGCGCGGCGAGTACGTGTTTGACCACGCTTGGGCCGATGCCTATGCCCGGCATGGGCTGGACTATTACCCCAAGGCCTTGGTGGCTTCGCCCTTCACGCCCGTGCCAGGCAGCCGTTTACTGGCCGAGTCCGAGGCAGCGCGAAAAGCTTTGTTGTCGGCATTGCTGTCCTATTGCCAAAGCCAAGGCCTGCGGTCGCTGCACATTCTTTTTGGCAGTGCCCAAGACCAACGCGCTTGCTTGGATGCCGGGTTGCAGCAGCGCAGCCAAATTCAGTTTCATTGGCAAAACGCGGGGTGGCGAGATTTCGAAGATTTTTTGGCCAGTCTTCAACAAGAAAAACGCAAAAAAATCCGCCAAGAACGCCGCAAAGTCCAGCAAGCCGGTGTGACTTTTCGGGCCGTGCGTGGCACGGAGATGACGGACGCAGACTGGCAACTGCTGGTGCGCTGCTACCAACAAACCTATTGGGAGCACGGCAACGCGCCCTATTTGACGCCGGAATTTTTTGCCGCCATGCGACAACACATGGCCGCCCATTGGCTGTTGTTTGTGGCTGAACACGCAGGCCAGCCCATCGGCATCAGCCTGATCGGTTTGCACTTGGATGAACGCGGCCAACCCAGCGTGGCGTATGGGCGTTATTGGGGGGCACTGGCCCGGGTGGACTGCTTGCATTTCGAGGCTTGTTATTACCAGCCGATTGAGTGGTGCATTGCCCATGGGGTGCAGCGCTTTGAAGGCGGCGCCCAAGGGGAACACAAAATGGCCCGTGCGCTGCTGCCCACGCCCACACACAGCGCCCATTGGTTGGCCAACCCCGCTTTTTCAGACGCTGTCGCGCGCTTTTTGGAACGCGAAAAAGCTGGTGTCGAGAACTACCTCGAAGCGCTGCACCAACATTCCCCATTGAAAAAATCGAGCTCATTTCAAGGTTGAAGTCATCCGCCTTAGGGCCAGGCGGGCCCCATGCCCGACTTCAGAAAAAACGATTAGTTGCCAGCTTTTAAGCTGGCCTGAACATCGCGCTCAAACTGCGCCATGGCGTTCAAGGTCAGCGGATCGGTCGCCAGCTCGGCGGCAAACTCAGGGCGCACGGTCACCGCATGAGCCCCACTGGCGATCAGGCGCGACAACACATCGGCTGATTTGATGCTGGCCGCCAACAACTGCAAACCATCAGCCTGCATCGCCACACAGGCCTCGATCAGCGACCACACGTCCCGGCCATCGGCTTGCAAGCGGCCCACATATGGCGCCACGTAATGAGCACCTTGAGCACGCGCCCACATCAGTTGAACAGGGTTGGACAGCCCGGTGAGCAAGGTGGGCACACCCCAAGCCTGCACCTCGCGCAACACGGGCTGCCAATCGGGGTGGCATGGCAACTTGATCGTAAGACGCACCCGCGCCTGGACAGCCGCAGGCAACAGCACCTCGAGCCACTGCGCGGCCTCGCCCACATCGGCTCGGGGCAACTGCAGCATCAGCTCCGGAATTTTGGCTTCACCGGCCTGTGCCACCAACTGCAAATAGCCAGCCAAGCTGACGGGCAAGCCGGCTTGCATCACCAGCGTGGGGTTGGTGGTGACGCCCTGCACCGGCGGGCATCCCGCTGGCAACAGCCATTGCCGAGCATCGGCGGAGTCGAGGTAAAACTTCACGGGTTGTCCTGTTTCAGGAAGATGTCTTTGTCCGGGAAAAACTGGCTGTGCAATGGCAACAGGGCTCCACCCAACGCACGCGCGTGAGGGCCCACTTGACCGGCCAACAGTTGGGGCTGGTGCATGCCATCAAAGCGGTACTGGGCCAGTGCCTCTTGCGTCGCTGTCATCAAGGCACGCATGAGCGGTGCGCCTAAAGAGCCGTCCATGACCACGGCGTCCAAATCCAACAACGCCGCCGAGCTGGCCACCGTCATGGCCAAGGCTTGGCTGGCTTGCGCAACCCAAGCTTCAGTGAGCGGGCCATAGGCCGCATCCATGATGCGGTCTTGGTGAATCAACAAGGCGTCATGGCCTGCCGCCAACAAGGCTTGCTCGAGCTGCCAACCGGAGGCTTTTTGCAACAACTGTGGCGGCATGCCCAAGCCGCGCGATTCGCGGTTGGCCAAGCCCACAGGCAAAGAGCCAATCGCGCCCGCATTGCCCCGCTCGCCGTTCATGATGTGGCCCGACAAGACCAAACCACCGCCAATGAAGGTGCCGACAAACACATACAAAAAACTGTGCACTTGGCGGCCGTGCCCTTGCAGCAACTCGGCGACACAGGCGGCCGTGGTGTCTTTGGCAAAGACCACCGGCAAATCGGTCAGGCGCTGCACTTCGGTGGGCAAATCGATGTTTTCCCAACGGGCCAGTGCCTGTGCCGCAGGACCCCCCATCAGGTCGGCCCATTTGTGTAAAGACAAAGGCGCGGTCAACCCGACACCCACTGTGCGAGGCCACAAATCACCCATGCGCTGCTGCAAGTTTTGCAGGCCTTGCGCCATCGACAAAAACAGCTGATCGGGATCGGGGTAGTCGTAAAGCACTTCAATGCGCTCGACTGGTCGGCCCATGAAGTCCGCCACCAACAACTCTAAGTTGCGCCGACCGACCTGGATCCCCACACTGAAAGCCCCTTGCGGGTTGAGCGACAAAGGCACAGAGGGTTGCCCAATCTTGCCGCGCACACGGTCTTGTTTGATCAACAAACCATCGTCCAGCAAGCGCCCCACGATGATGGCCACCGTCTGAGTGGACAACTGGGTCAAACGGGCCAGATCGGCTTTAGGAATGGCCCCATGGTGGCGAATCGCCTGCAACACGGTGCGCTCGTTGAACTGCCGCATGCCCACATGGTTGGAGCCGCGCATGGCGGATGTGAGGGTGGCAGAGTTCATGGATAAAAACGCTCAGACAGGAATCAGGTCAAACAAGAATCACGCCTTTACAAAACAAGGCGTTACCGTAAGCCGTGCCTTCACCGCTTTGAACGATCAGGCTGGCAGCCTTGATTTTGTCGTAAAAAGCATAACGCTCCACCGACTCCACTTGCTCTGGCTTGAAACCAGCATCCACCACCAAGTCGACCACGGCTTGCTGCGCGGCGGTTCGGTGGCCATCTGCGCTGTGGCAAACCCGCATGAAAGCGGCAGGCTGGGCCACGTCCACAGCCAAAGGAAACACCGACAGCACGGCGCGACTCACACGCTCTAAGCTGTGCCCGGGAATGCGCACCACCGGTTTGCCGTGGCTCAAAAAGTCGGCGGTGAAGTTGGCATCCACCACCGCGACCCATTCGCCATGGCCCATGGCGCACAAGTGCATCAGCAGCTCGGGGGTGAGCAGAGGGTCAATCCCTTTCAGCATGCGACCGCCTCTTCTGAACGCAGGCTGGCCGGGTCGATGGCGCCGGTGATCAGGCCCACGATTTCTTCAGGGCTGGTCTCACGCGTGAGGCGGCTGCAAATGATGCGGCCCTGGCGAAACACCCAAATGCGGTCGACCAGGTCAAACACTTGGCGCAAGTTGTGGCTGATGATGATGAGGGGAATGCCCTGCTTTTTCAGGCCTTTGATGATCTCTTCAACCCGTGCGGTTTCTTGCACGCCCAAGGCAGCGGTGGGCTCGTCCAAGATGATGAGTTTTTTGGCAAAACCGGCTGCACGGGCAATCGCCACGCACTGACGCTGACCGCCCGACATGCCGCGCAGGCTTTCCGACATGTCTTGAATTTTCACGCCGGTGGTCGACAGCATGCTGGCCGATTTCTCGCGCATGGCCTTGTGGTTCAGGATGGAGAGCGGGCCCAAATTCAGGCGTGTGATCTCGCGGCCCAGAAAAATATTGGCCGGCACATCCAAGTCTTCGGCCAAGGCCAAGGTTTGGTAAACCGTCTCAATGCCCTGCTCCCGGGCATCCAACGGCGACTCGAAATTCACTTTTTGGCCATCCAGCAAGATGTCACCCGAATTGGGCTGCTCGACCCCGGTGATCAGGCGCACAAACGTGCTTTTGCCGGCCCCGTTATCACCCACGATGGCGGCGTGCTCGCCCGGCAACAGGCGAAATTGGGCGTCGGTCAGGGCTTTCACGCCCCCGTAATGCTTGGTGAGTTGCTTGATTTCGAGAACAGGTGTGGAGGTGGACATACAGACGGCTTTCACAATGAATGGGCAGAAGCATGCAGGAATTCTTTTAATTTGGACATTAGTAAAACTACTAGGTTTACTTAATCGGTTTTTTCGTTTCCAATGCGTTCGCGGTCAGAAAAGAGTTTTTTGGCCCAACTTCATCAACAACGGAGATAACCCCCATGATCACGAAACGCACTTTTGGCCGTTTGGCCATCGCTGCAGCAGCTGCTACTTTGTTCACCTCGGCCATGGCGGCTGACGTGACAGTGGCTTACATCACCAACGGCAACACCAACGAAGGCTGGACCTTGATCAACGGCGGCGCCAAGAAAGCCGGCCAAGCCAAAGGCGTCAAGTTCATCGAGCTGGCCGCTGAAAAAGGCGAGTTGTCTCGCCAACTGGCCATCGTGGAAGACATGATCACCCGCAAGGTCAACGCCATCGCGATTGCCCCTGTTGACTCCGCTGGCATTGCCCCCGCCATCAACAAGGCCATGGCCGCTGGCATCGCTGTGGTGGCAGTGGACACCGGCATCACCGGCGCCAAAATCTCTTCTTATGTTGCAACTGACAACATCAAAGCCGCTAACGTTCAAGGCAAGTGGGCCGCTGAGCAGATCAAAGACGGCGACACCGTGATCTATGTGACGGGCGACCAAGGTCAGTCCACTGGCCAAGAGCGCAAGAAAGGCTTTGTGGATGCTTTGAACGCTGGTCGTAAGAACGTCAAGATTGTTGAAGTGCCCACCACTTGGGACCAAACCATGGCTCAAAACGGTGTGGAAGCCGCTTTGCGCGCCAACCCCAATGCCAAGGTGATCGCCTGCGCATGGGACGGCGGTGCTTTGGGTGCGAAAGCCGCTTTGATGGCCGCTGGCAAGAAGCCTGGCGACGTCAAGATCGCTGGTTTTGACGGCTCCCCAGGCGGCCTGGACATGATGAAGCAAGGCTGGCAACAAGCCAACGCCGCGCAAATGTTGGCCAAGATTGGTCAAGTGGGCGTGGAAACCGCTATTGCTGCTGCACAAGGCAAAAAAGTGGAAGCCCGTATCGACACCGGCTCCTTCTTGGTGTTGCCTTCCAACGTGGACAAGTTCGCTGCTGATTCCGGCGTCGGTCAGTTCATGAAAGTCAAGGGCAAGTGATGGCCCGCCCGGGCCAACAGGCCCGGGCTTGACTTCTGTTGACAGGAGCTCACCCCTGTGGGTACGCGGTTGCTGGGGCTCAGCAACGGTTTTTCACAGGGGTGAGCTTCTGCAAAAAGCGACGCATTAATGATTGAGAAATTTATGAAATCCATCACACGACAAGAGTGGTACGGCGCCTTAGTGGCAGTGATTGTTTTAGGTGTTTTGCTCACCTTCGCCTCGCCCTACTTCTTGACCACCGGCAACCTGTCCAACATCTTGGTTCAGGCCTCGGTCATCGCCTTGCTTGCGGGTGGACAAACGTTTGTGATTTTGACCGGTGGCGTCGATTTGGCCGTGGGTGCCCTCACCGCACTGGCTGGCGCAGTAGCCGGTCACATGATGATCAAGATGGGCGTTGATCCCTACATGGCCATGGGGGTTGCCCTGCTGATTGGAGCCGCCGTGGGTGTGTTCAACGGCTATTTGGTGGCCTTTGTCGGTATTCCTGCTTTCATCGTGACCCTGGGTGGACTGACCTTGTGGCGCGGTATGGCCTTTGACATGACCGGCGGTTTTGACAACGCTGGCTTGCCCGATCCCCTGCCCTTCATTGGCTACGGCAACGTGTTGGGTGTGCCCATGCCGACCTTGATCACCGGGGTGTTTTTTGTGGTGATGGCTTTCATTTTGTCGAGCACCAAAATTGGCCGCTACGTGTATGCCATGGGCTCGAATGAAATGGGCGCGCGTCAAGTGGGCATCAACATCCGCTGGTACAAGCTGGGGGTGTATGTGATTTCCGGCCTGTGCTGCGCCTTGGCCGCCATTGTGTTGATGGCCCGCATGGATTCATCCAGCGGCAAGATGGCACAAATGTTTGAACTGGATGCGATCGCAGCCGTGATTTTGGGCGGTACCTCCTTGTTCGGCGGACGCGGCAGCATTTGGGGCAGCTTGTTGGGCGCTGTGCTCATCACCATGATTCGCAACGGCATGAACTTGATGGAAGTTTCGCAGTTCAAGCAAATGATGGCGATTGGTGCGGTGGTGATCGTGGCGGTGTGGATTGACGTGGTGCGTCGCAAACACTTGCTCAAGAAGTGAACACAAACTGGCATTTTTTTTCTGTCACGTTTTCTGCCGATGAAGTCCTGAAGACCTGATAATTTCGGGTCTTCAAACTGCCGACTGAATTGCCATGACCACTCCGATTTTTGTGTTGGGCGAAGCCCTGATGGACTGCATCGCTCAACCCGATGGTCAGCTCAAACCGTTGATGGGCGGCAGCCCCTTCAACATGGCCCGCGCGGCGGCGCTGCGTGGGGCCAAGGCGTCCTATCTCAACCCCTTTTCAAGCGATTTGTTTGGCCACAGCTTGGCCCAATTGCTCCAGCAAGACGGTGTGGCTTTGCGCGGTGGCTCGAGCCGCTTGCCCACCTCGTTGGCCGTGGTGCAGGTCACCCAAGGTCAACCCAGCTACGGCTTTTACCGCGAGGGCATTGCCGATCGCGATTACAACGTGGACAGCATCCTGAGCCTGCTGCAACAACAAGTCCAACCCGGCATTTTTCACACCGGGTCTTTGCTGTTGATTCCACCAGAGCATGACAAAGTGCTGGCCATTTTGAAAGGCGCAAGGGCCTTGGGCTGGACCATCAGCGTCGACATCAATTTGCGACCCAAGGTGGCGCACGACTTGGGACAGTATGTGCAGGCTTTGCACCAAGTGATTGCGCTCACCGATTGGCTCAAAGCCAGCGACGAAGACCTGCAAACCATGGGCTTCACGGGGGTCTCGCTCGCCCATTCGCAGCACTTGGTGGGCACCTTGCGTTCGGGGGTGTCCGCTGGCGTTTTGAGCCGCATCGCCCTCACTTTTGGCGCGGATGGGGCCCACTTGGATGTGCAGGGCCAGAGCCACCAACTGCCCGTGCCCCGCATCAGCGTGGCCGACACCGTAGGCGCTGGCGACACATTTTGGGGCAACACTTTGGCCGATTGGGCCTTGCAGCCCGCGGGCGCCCATGAGCGGGTGGCCAACACGCTGGAACTGTCCATGAAAGCCGCAGCCATTAACT
>JBEGTA010000295.1:0-4059 GCA_041179665.1 Pseudomonadota bacterium | reverse complement strand
TCCAGAAGGAGCCTGCATCCACCCCAATCAGCAAAACGCCGACGCCATAACCACCCAAAATTCCTACCGCACTGAAAACCGCCGCCAACAAAGGCAAGGCAATGATGCCGCCCCAAAAACGTGGCGCCAAAATGCGCTGAATGGGGTCTACCGCCATCATCTCCAATGCGGTCAATTGCTCGCCTGCCCGCATGAGGCCAATTTCGGCCGTGAGAGAGGCTCCGGCGCGGCCGGCAAACAACAAGGCCGACACCACGGGCCCCAATTCACGCACCAGACTGAGCGCCACCAGCAAACCCAGCGCCTCCGCTGAGCCGTAACGCTGCAAGGTGTAGTAACCCTGCAAGCTCAATACAAAACCCACAAACAGTCCAGAGACGGCGATGATCGCCAGCGAATAATTACCCAAAAAATGCACTTGGTCGCGCACCAGCCCAAACCGCTTCAAGACAACGCCGGACATGCTGAACAATTGCCACAACAAACGCGCGCCATAACCCCAGTCCGACAACAACTGGCGCGTGAATGCCCCCAAAGTGCCGAGCCAACTAACGAGCCACGTGCCAAGCCGTTGGATGAGGTTCATGCTGACCTCCGGTCGTAATCCTCAGCAGCCGACGGTGCTGGGTAGTGAAATGGCACGGGCCCGTCACTCAATCCGTGCACAAATTGGTGAATCAGGGGGTCTGCACTGGCGCGTAATTCAGCCGGTGTACCTTGCGCCGATACGCCTCCGTTGGCGAGAATGACCACATGGTCGGCGATCTCAAAGGTCTCATTCACATCGTGCGACACCACCACGCTGGTGATGCCCAAGCTGTCGTTCAAGCGACGAATCAAACGGGCTGCGGTGCCCAGTGAAATGGGGTCGAGTCCAGCAAAGGGCTCGTCGTACATGATCAGGTCGGGGTCCAAGGCAATGGCACGGGCCAAAGCCACGCGGCGACTCATGCCGCCGGAGATTTCAGACGGACGCAAATCGCGCGCACCGCGCAAGCCAACGGCATCGAGTTTCATCAAAACGATGTCGCGAATCAGCGCCTCAGACAGGCCCGTGTGCTCTCTCAAGGGGAAGGCCACATTGTCAAAAACGCTCATGTCGGTGAACAAAGCGCCAAACTGAAACAACATGCCCATCCGGCGGCGAGCGGCATAAAGTTCATCTTGCTGCATGGTGGTGACATCTTGGCCGTCAAACAGCAGTTGGCCTTGGCTGGCCCGAATTTGCCCGCCCATCAAGCGCAGCACGGTGGTTTTGCCGCCCCCCGACACGCCCATCAAGGCCGTGACTTTGCCGCGTGGCACATTGAAGCTGAGGTGCTGCAAGATGACACGCTCGCCGTACCCGAAGGTCAAGTCTCGCAATTCAACAAGTGGCGACAGAGATGGGCTGTTCATGAAATGACAAGAGCCGGGGATACCGGCTCTTGAGAGGTGATGACCCGCGGGTCAACAGAGTGTAAACCTTGGTATTCTAGGTATTTTACCCAGAACCCATGTCATTTCAACGGGGCAAATCGCTCGAACCCATGAGGAATTCGTCGACCGCACGGGCGGCTTGACGCCCTTCTCTGATGGCCCAAACCACCAAAGACTGGCCCCGACGCATGTCGCCAGCTGCAAACACTTTGTCCACATTGGTGGCATAGCCGCCTGTGAAATCGGTGGTGGCTTTGGCATTGCCGCGGGCGTCTTTGTTCACGCCGAAGGCCTCCAGCACTGTGGCCACAGGGTTCACAAAGCCCATCGCCAACAACACCAGATCGGCTTTGTATTCTTTTTCGGTGCCAGCAATCTCGACCATCTTGCCGTCTTTGAACTCGACATGGACGGTTTTCAAGCCAGTGACCTTGCCCTTTTCACCCAAAAACTCTTTGGTAGAAATCGCAAATTCACGCGTGCAACCTTCTTCGTGCGAAGAAGAAGTGCGCAACTTCATAGGCCAGTAAGGCCATGTCAAAGGCCGGTTTTCTTCTTTCGGGGGCTCGGGCATGACTTCGAACTGGGTCACGCTGACCGCACCATGGCGGTTGGACGTGCCGACACAATCCGAGCCGGTATCACCGCCACCAATCACGATCACGTTTTTGCCATCCGCGCGCAATTGACCCTTCAGCTTGTCGCCGGCATTGACTTTGTTTTGCTGAGGCAAGAACTCCATCGCAAAGTGGATGCCGTCCAAATCACGGCCGGGCACGGGCAAGTCGCGTGACTGCTCAGAACCTCCAGTCAGCAAGACGGCATCAAAGTCTTTCTTGAGCTGTTCGGCGCTGACGGTCTCTTTGGCCCAATTGGTCACTTTGGAATCTTTTGGCCATTCACCCACCAAGGTGCTGGTGCGGATGGTCACGCCTTCGGCTTCCAACTGTTTGACGCGGCGATCGATGTGCGACTTTTCCATTTTGAAGTCGGGAATGCCGTAACGCAGCAAGCCGCCCACACGGTCGTTCTTTTCGAACAAGGTCACATCGTGACCCGCACGGGCGAGTTGCTGAGCCGCTGCAAGGCCGGCAGGACCAGCGCCAATCACCGCCACTTTTTTGCCGGTTTTGATTTTGGCGGGACGGGGGGTGACCCAGCCCTCGGCCCAAGCGCGGTCGATGATGGCGTGCTCGATGGACTTGATGCCGACAGGGTCGTTGTTCACATTGACCACGCAAGCCGCTTCACAAGGCGCGGGGCAAATGCGGCCCGTGAACTCTGGAAAGTTGTTGGTCGAATGCAGCACCTCAATGGCGTTCTTCCAATCGCCTTGGTAAACCAAGTCGTTGAAGTCCGGAATGATGTTGTTGACAGGGCAACCGCTGTTGCAAAACGGTGTACCGCAATCCATGCAGCGCGCCGATTGCTTTTTAGATTGCTCTTCGGTCAAGCCAATCACGAACTCGTTGTAATGCTTCAGGCGCTCATTGACAGGCTTGTAGCCTTCTTCGATGCGCTCAAACTCCATGAAGCCGGTGATTTTTCCCATGATGTTCTTCCTTCAATCTTGACGTTCGGCTCAGGCAGCCACAGGCTTGCTGGTCTTGGCTGCTTTGCGTGCGTTGATTTCGCCGAGGGCGCGCTTGTATTCGTTGGGGAACACCTTGACGAACTTGGCGCGGGCCGTGGCCCAGTTGTCCAGCAACTCACGCGCGCGTTGGCTGCCAGTCCACTTGTGGTGGTCTTCCAACAGCTTCTTCAGTTGCGCTTCGTCGGCTTGGTCACGGTGCCACACATTGCGGTCCACTTGCGCCTCTTGTTCTGCCACCGTCAACACTTTTTCCATGCTGACCATGGCGGTGTTGCAGCGCGAAGCAAATTCACCGTCTTCGTCGTAAACGTAGGCCACGCCGCCGCTCATGCCAGCACCAAAGTTGCGTCCGGTTTTGCCCAACACAGCCACCGTGCCGCCGGTCATGTACTCGCAACCGTGGTCGCCCGTGCCTTCGACCACCGCGGTGGCGCCGGACAAACGCACGGCGAAGCGCTCACCCGCGACGCCGGCGAAGAAGGCTTCACCACTGGTCGCACCGTACATGACGGTGTTGCCCACGATGATGTTTTGCGAGGCCACGCCACGGAACTCGAGGCTTGGGCGCACCACCACGCGACCGCCTGACAAACCTTTGCCGGTGTAGTCGTTGGCTTCGCCGATCAAATACAAGGTGATGCCTTTGGCCAAGAAAGCGCCAAACGATTGACCGCCCGTGCCTTCGAGTTGAATGCGCAGGGTATCGTCTGGCAAACCTTCGGGGTGAACCTTGGTCACCGCGCCGGACAACATGGCACCGACCGAACGGTTCACGTTCCGGGCCACTTCCATGAACTGCACTTTCTCGCCCTTGTCGATGGCGGCGCGGCTCTTGGCAATCAACACATTGTCCAGGGCTTTTTCAAGCCCGTGGTCTTGCGTCGCAACGTGGCGCACAGCCACATCAGCCGGCACTTGTGGCACGGCCAACAAGCGGCCAAAGTCCAAGCCCTTGGCTTTCCAGTGCTCAACGCCAGCCTTCATGTCGAGCAAGTCGGCACGGCCCACCAAGTCGTCGAACTTGGCGATGCCCAATTGCGCCATGA
>JBEGTA010000294.1:0-10214 GCA_041179665.1 Pseudomonadota bacterium | reverse complement strand
GTGGCGGGCAGCTTGGCGCTGATGTGGGTGAACACCAAGTCGCTCCAGCCATACAAGGCCACCAAGCGGTAGCAGGCGGCCAAGTCCAAACGCAGCTGCCATTCGTCAGGATGAACGTGGTCTTTCAGGGAGGGGTTTTCAAACGCCATGGCAGATCTCCGGGACACTTAAAAAATGCCAGCATAGCGACAGGCAACGCCCGCCCATGACCTGTTCGCGACTTCAGTTGTTTGGCTGTGTTGTCACTTCGAGGTGCATCAAATACCTGCGCGCAAACACCCCCCCATCGTCGGTGGGCCCGCACATCTCGATAGAGGCTTGCAACTGCCGGCACACCGCTGGCCGTTCGGGTTGGCCAAAAATTTTGCAGCGCCGCTGTTCGTCGAGTTGGATGCAGGGCACGCCTGCAGGTTTGCCATGCGGCATGCCCGGAATGGCCGATGAAATGGACGGCGCGGTGCAACACGCAGCGCAACCGGGCCGACACGCCAAGGCGGGTAACGGCTTCATCGAGGCCAAAGCGCCCAAAGCTGCAACCCTTGCTTCATGCGGCCGGCCATTTCGCCCGCCGCAAAGCCCGAGCCGGCGTAGTAATCGGCGCGCACCGCCCCCACGATGGCGCTGCCCGTGTCTTGCGCCAGCACCAAGCGGTCGAGCGAGGTTTGCGGCCCCGTCGATTTCAACCAAACCGGTGTGCCATAGGGAATGCTGTCGCGGTCCACTGCAATCGAGCGCTCGGCAGTCAGCGGCACCCCTTGCGCGCCCTTGGGGCCGGGGGGCACTTCGCCCGCGGGCAGCGCCTCCTCTTTGAAAAACACCACACGTGGGTTTTGCCACAACAACTCATTCACACGCGAGGGGTTGCGCTCAATCCAATTTTTGATGCCCGGCCAAGACGCGTCGCGCACTGCTTTTTGGTCCAGCAACCAGCGCCCAATGCTTTTGTAGGGTTGTTCGTTGGTGCCCGCAAAGGCCAGGCGCACCAGGCGCTGTCGGCCATCGGGCTCGGTCACATTCATCAAACCCGAGCCTTGAATGTGCAGCACCATCGCATCCACCGGGTCGGCCAAATACACCAGCTCTTTGCCTCGCAATGCGGCACGAGCAGCGGGCACGGTCTCCATCTCTTGTCGTGTGAACCAAGGCTTGCGTTGGTTCAGGTCAGCGGGTGGCGCGTACAAGGGCACCTGAAAGCCGGGGCGGGCTTGTCGCGTGGCGTTCAACACCGGTTCGTAATACGCCGTCAAAAGCCCCTCGGCCTGCTGCTCGTGCGACTCGACCCGGTAGGCCTGTAATTTCTCGCGAACCCATTGTCTTTGGATGGCCACAGGGGCTTGGGCCAGTTGTCGGATTTCGGGACACAGACGACGCCATGGTGGGCTGGGCCGAGTGCAACTTTGCAGCCAAGCCGGCCAAGCTTCGTTCAGGGCGTCGGTTTCAAGCCCGGGCAGATCTGACCAAGGCACGGGCACCCAGCGGCTTTTGGCCTGCATGATCACAGGAGGCAAGGCTTGTGGCGCGGCGGCGAGTGCGGGTGTGGCTGCTGCTTGTGGTGCAGAAGGACTGACTTCGGCAGGTTCTTCCACGATGGGGGCAACCGAACAACCACCCAAGCTGCCTACAATCGCGGCCAATGCCCAGCACATACGCAAGCGGCTGATCAAAAGAAACGGAACGTGGCTCATGGTTCTTATTTTGCTGGAAGCTTTGTTGGCGCTGCTGCTGTTTGTGGTGATTGTGTGGTGGACCATGTTTTCGGGTCGGAAAAAAGGCGAATTGCCCCCAGTGGATGCCAGCGATTCCGACGACAAAAAACCGTGATCGGGCTTGTGTCGCTTCAGTCTAAAAGCGTGCCGGCACCTTCAAAGCGTTGCGCGTAGTAGCGGTTGCTCAACAAGTCCATGCGCACCCCTGTTCGAGGGTTGCTGGCATGCACAAATCGCCCGCCTCCGACATAAATACCCACATGCGAATGGCGTGGGCCCAAGGTGTTGAAAAACACCAGGTCGCCGGGTTGGAGCTGTGTCCGGTCAATCGGCTTGGCGTTTTGGCCCAAATCAGCGGCACTGCCTTTGATCGGCAAATTCGCGGCCTGTTGGTAAACATGCGACACCAGCCCGGAGCAGTCAAACCCGGTCGCAGGGCCACGGCCGCCCTTGGCGTAGGGCGTGTCCAACAAAGACATGGCAAACAAGGCCAAGTCGTTGCGTTTGGGGTGGTAGGAGCCGCTCTCAGGCGGCGCTGAAGCTGAGGTGGAGGATGGCGCGGTCGCTCCAGGGCCTGACGAGGCATTGGTTGTGGCACTTTTTTTGGGAGACACCGTGCAGCCCGCAAAGACGGCGCACAACCCCACAACCAACACGCGCTTGGCCCAAGTCGAGTGCCACCAAGTCGAGTGCCATGTCGGCGATTGTTTGCTGCGGCTCATGTGAGGTTTCGCACCAAGTTGGCCAACTCCACCGCTGACTTCACTTCCATTTTGTCGAACACTCTGGCGCGGTGCACTTCGACCGTGCGAACGCTGATCTCGAGTTGGTCTGCAATCAGTTTGTTGGGCAGCCCTTCCAGCACGAGTCGCATCACATCGCGTTCGCGCTCAGTCAATTCGCCCAGGCGTGACTGCAAAAAGTCTTGTTGCGTGCGCGCCTTCAAACGCTCGTGTGACAACAGCAGTGCTTGCTCGACCCGATCGACCAGTGCATTGTCTGAAAAAGGCTTTTCACAAAAATCAAAAGCCCCCCGTTTGACGCTGTCGACTGCCGTCGGGACATCGGCATGGCCGGTCAAGAAAATCACGGGCCAAGCTTGTGCAATGCCATTGGCAAGCAGTTGCTCGAAGAGGGCCAAGCCGCTCATGCCCGGCATGCGCACGTCCAACAAAATGCACCCGGCTTGCTGCGGCAGCGCCGCGGCATGGGACGCTTTGGCGGCGTCTTGCAACATGCTCAAAAAGGCTTCGGCACTGTCGAATGACTCGCTCAGCAAGCGCCGCGTGCGCAACAACCAAGCCATGCCTTCACGCACAACAATGTCGTCGTCAACGATGTAGACCGTGCTGTCAAAGGAAGTTTGCATCGTTTAATTTTAGGTGGAGGCTACGGCATGTGCAGCAGACACGGCGGGCAAGGTGAAGCGGAACACCGTGCCTTTGGGCGCATGCGGCTCAAACGTCAGATGGCCGCCATGCTGCTCCACCACCGTCCGGCACAGGCTCAAGCCCAAGCCCATGCCTTCGGCCTTGGTGGTGAAAAAGGGGTTGAACAGTTGTGCCTCAACATCGGCCCCAATGCCCGCGCCGATATCGGTCACCGCAAACTCAACCCAAGCATTGCCCGGTTGTGAGGGCGCGTTTTTGACCTGCAACACCAGCACCCGGTCACGGCATTCAGGCCAGTCCATCGCTTGCATGCCATTGCGCGCCAAGTTCAACAAAACCTGCTCGACCATGGTGCGATCACACCAAACTTGGGGCAAGCGAGGCTCGATGCGGGTGTGCACACGCACGTTCAATTTGCGCGCTTGCAAGCTCACCAAGGGGGAGATGGCGTCGAGCAAGGTGTGCGGGGCCACCGCTTCGCGCGCCTGTTCGCGCCGTCGCACAAAATCGTGCACGCTGTTGATGACCCGCCCGGCCCGCTCGGCTTGCTCGGCAATGCGGCGCAGCGCCATGTGCACATCGTCTACGCTTTGCGCCATGGTGTGCGGGTCTTTCAGCAAATTCAGAGAGCCATTGGCATAGCTCGAAATGGCGGCCAAGGGTTGGTTCAACTCGTGGCTGAGCAAAGACGCCATTTCGCCCACCGTGGCCAAACGCGCAGTGGCCTGCAGCCGCTCTTGGCTGGCACGCGACAATTCTTCGATGCGGCGTTGTTCGCTGATGTCAATCACCGCCCCCATCCAACCCGTTTGCTCGCCGCGCACACTGATCAAGGGCGCCTCAATGATCAGCACCGGAAAGCGTGTGCCATCTTTCCGCATGAAGACCGACTCAAAGCCCTCACGTGGCGGCGCATTGCCGGCCAGTCGAATGGCTTGGCGTTGCTGATATTCGTCCACCATTTCGGGCGGCCAGTAAGGCATGGAGGTGTTTTGGCCGATCAGCACTTCGGCCTCCCAGCCCACCATCTGACAAAACGCCGGGTTGACGTAGGTGATGTTGCCCTTGAGGTCGCGCGCCCGCAAGCCGGTCACCAGTGAGTCCTCCATCGCTTTGCGAAAGGCCAACGCGTCGGCCAGATCGCGCTCGGCTTTTTGCCGTCGCCGTGCGTCTTTGGTCAGCAACACCATCACCGTGATCAATGCAATCGACATGCCGGTGACCAGCGCCGTCAAGACATTGGGAAAAAGATCCGGTTCACCCCGCCGGCCGTCCATGCGCAGCAGCAAAGTATTGCCCGGCAAGTCCACCAGTTGTTGTGACGTGAACAAGCGCCGCTCACGGCGTTGTGTGCCGGCAATGGCGAGCCGAGTGCCGTCCGGCTCAATAAAGGACAGCTCGTTGCGCCGCCCAAAAGTGTTACCCAAACGCTCGGTCAACAACTCTTGCAGGCTGTAGGTGACCACGGTGAACCCCATCAGCACACCGGCTTGCGTGAAGGGCAAGCACAGCTCCATCACCTCCATGCCCAGGCCATCGGCTTGGGGCAAAAAATAGCTGCTTGAATACGCCGGGCCATTCAAGCGACGGGTGCGTTGGCAAGCCTGCGAGGCTTCGTTCAAAACTTCAGGCCGGCCAATGCGCTCAAAGGCGGGGGCGCGCAACGGTGAATCGGCAGACGCCACCAAGCGCCAATCTTGGGTGCGCCACTCCATGCGCAACCAGTCGCGGTTGTTGCGCAACAAAACCAGCGCTTCGCTTGGCCACGTTTGCGGTGAAAGTTGACTCGACTGCAAGGCTTGCAAAGCCTGAACGTGTCGGGACAAACTGCTGCGCAAATCACTCACGGCATTGGCCGTGTCGCGCTCCAATTCGGCTTGCACTTGGCTGGCTTCATAGCGTCCGGCCAGCCACACCAACGTGACCAACACGGCCAACACCAGCGCAATCAAGGCCGCCCACAAAGAGCGCCTGCCCGAGCCCCAAGGCAAGACCTCGTCCACCTTTGAGCGCCAATGCGATCGCCATTGTGTCTGCCAATGTGACTGCCATTTTTGCCATGCGGCAGCGATGCTGGAAGCAGCCCGTGGCGTCATGGCATTTCGGTGCGGGGTGTTGTGCTCGCGGGCGCCGCTTTGGTGTCCGCGTTGTTGTTGCTGACTTTGGAGACGCGGGGGTCGGCCCAACTGCCGTCAATATAGAACTCTTGGGCGGTGGCTTTGGCCAGTGGGTTTTGTAAAAAAAGCTGTGTCAAAAAGGCGGTCAAGCCCACCACCGGGTTGACCGCAATGCCCGCGACCAGTGAGGCCGTTCCAGCGTCCAAGGCCGGCAAGATGAGCACCCGCAGCTTTTGCGTTTCACGCGCAATGTCGGCCGACCCATCGAGCTGCACCATGGCATTGACACCCTTGATTTGCATGTTGCGGGTGAGGGCAATGCCTTGCGCGATGGTGACGTCGCCACGCACCGAGTCAAATGCAAAGCCTTCGTAGAACACATCCCTGAAGTCCAGCAGCAGTCGGCGTGGCAGGGCTTGCAGGCTCAGCACGCCCAGCAATTTGGCGGCGCCGGCATCGGCCTTCAAGAATTGGCCGCGGCCCATTTTGACGGCAAATTGTCCGGCCATGGTCGGGTAATGCAAGGCCAAAGGCGAGCCTTGCCAGCTGATGACGCCTTCCAGTTGACCGGTGCCACCGCGTAAGGCGTCGGGCGTTCCCAAGCGCTTCAACAAGGTGCCGGCATCGGACACGTCCATCTTGAAATTCATCTCCGTTTTGCGCTGTTGTCCGCCGTCGTTTGCCGTGAGCCAGCGGCCGGTGCTTTTGAAGCTGGCCTCGGGCACGATGATGTTGAACTTGTTCAATTGCCACTCGGGTGCGGCCTTGACGCGAGACCTTTGCGGTTCAGGGTTGATGGCTTCGATTTCAACGCGGCCCAGCTTTTTGCCGCGCAACTCCAGCTGCTCCACCACAATGTCGAGCGAGGGCAAATTGGCCGGCGGGGCTTCGAGCAAACCCTCCACCTCAACCACGCTGGACGGCGGCAGGTTCAGTCGCGTCAGTCGGGCATACAGGTGCGCCAATTGCTCGCCGCTCGGCTGGCGATAAACCACTTGGCCATTCAGTTCGCGTGCGTCCACGGTGGCCCGCCAGGTGGTGCCCTCGCGCACACCGTTGGCCACGACTTGGTTCAAGGTGCGACCCTCGGCCGAAATGGCGCCCGCTTGCAAGGCAATGCGGGCGGGCATGTATGACATCCAAGGGCTGACGGTGGCTTTGTCGGTGTTGCCCACTTGGGCCGGCAAGATGTTCTCCCACTCATCGACATCCAAGCGGTTCACCACCACCGAGGCGCTCACCCCTGAGCTGGGCATGGGTGGGGCTTGCGCCGCCGGTTGGCCCACGGTGAGGGTGCCGCGCAACACCACAGGGTCTGTGCCAGCAACATCGCGCACAAAGTTGGCCGAGGCAATGGGGCCCCAGTCGATCAGCAGTTGATCGCGCAGAGCGCCAGTCGTGCTTTGCACGCGGCTGCGCACCGCGATGGGCGCGCTGCTGGCGGCCGATTTGCCCAAGGGTGCTGGCAAATTCAAGGCCAGCCCTTCGAGTGAGCTCTCGAGGGTGATCTCGGGTTTGCCTTGGCGCCAACCCAGTTGGGCGCTGTAGCCGGTGCTGCCCGTTGCTTGCATCGCCCATTCGTTGAGGGGCGAGAGTTCTTTGGCGCTGCGCAGGGCCTCGGCCGTCACGCGCCCTTGGGCGCGCAATTGCAAGGTGCTGTCGGTGTTGCTGGCTCCGGCAACTGGCCGCAGGCCCCCGTCAATGCGCACGGGCCCACCGAGCATGCGCGCCTGCACTCCGGAGAGGCCAAACTCGCTTTCTGAGAACTGCACCGTGCCCTGCACTTTTTCAAGCAGCGGCGTGCTGGGCGTCATTCGGACATCGTTGCCCGCCAACACCACCGCGCCTTGCAGTTTGGTGGCTTTGGTGTTCAGCAGGGGCATGCTGAACTTGAAGCGGGTTTGCAAATTGCCCGTCACTTGCGCTTGGCGCAAAGCCCCAGAAAGCATTTGGTCAAGGGGTGATTTTTGCACCAGCGTCAGCACTTGCAGTGCGGGGCCTTTGTGCTCGGCGCTGACCACCAGCACCGGGTTGTTGGCCATGTCGGCAATCTCGGCTTCGCCTGCACTCAGGGTGAGGCCTGTGCGGTTATCTCCGGTGCGCGCCGTGGCGTTCACCAGTTTCATGCCCATGCGCTCAAAGACCAATTGCCCTTCCAGTTTTTGTAGCCGCGGCCAGGGCAAACTTTTGGCCGGCAGCAAGGCGGCAGGCATGTAATCCAGCTCGATGTCTTGCACCTTTCCGGCAAAGCGAAACTCGCCCTCTTGGGCGTTGGCGAAAGGCAATTTGGCCAGGTCGCCTTTGATCTTCACTTGCACGTCGGAATAAGTGCCTTTGCGCAAAGCATCGCGCACGTAATACCGCACACTTTGCGGCAGGCCGACTGGCAAATAGCGGTGGGCCCGCGACGCATCGGCGCGTTTGATGACGCCTTGCAAGCTCAGAACCCCCGGCCCTTCGCCATTTGCAGTCGGGCTCCATTGGCCTTGCCACTCGCCTTGCAAATCGGCGTTGCTCAGCTGCAGCTTCCATTCGGGCACGCGCCACTGCTGCGCTTCGCGCTTGAACACCGCTTTTGCGCTCAAGGACTGCACACGCACTTCGGCATCTTCCAAAATGCCCGGCAAATACACCGCCCCATCTTGGCGCAAGCTCACATCCATTTGACCGCCATCTTGGTTCAGGGTGATTTGGGTGTCTGCGCCTCGCACCCCGGGCCATTGCACGGCATCACGCTTGGCCGCGCCGCTGGCTTGGCGTGGCGGTAAGTTCAGGTTTTGCAATTTGACTTGCGCGTCATAAGTGGCGGGTGCCTGCCAGTCGCCTTGCCAGCGCCACTGCAAGGCGCTGACTTGTCCACCAAGGGTTTGCTGTTGCAAGTGCTCGCGCCATTTTTCTGGCAAGGGCAAACTCAAGCCCATGTCGCGCAGCGCCGCCAAGTCCAGTTGATCGGCCTGCAGTTGGCCGCGTGCTTTGTTTTGGCCTTCGGGGTAGGTGTAGGCCAATGACACGTTGCCACCTGGCCAGGCCACGCCTTGGTCGCTCACAAAAGCCAGCTTTTGGGTGAACACTTCAAAGCCCAAAGCGTTTACCTTGGCGCCCAAGCGGCCCGACAGCTGGTCAAAGCCAAGGGGGTCGCCGTTGGGGGTCCACAAGGTTTGCAGGCCACTCAGGTTGACGTCGGCCACGCCCCCCACCCACTGCCCTTGGGCCACATCGTTCCACATGCGCAGGCTGCCTTGCCCGCGGGTCACTTGGGCACCCAAAGACAGGTGTGAGCCCAGTTGCGCCACATCTACTTGGGGAAAATACGAGTAAACCTGACCCGACCACTCGGCCCAATTGCCCGCTTGCAAGGACAACAAGCCGCGCTTGAAGCGGCCCACGGTGACAAAGCGTTGTCCCCAGTCTTCGGTGGGGGTGGCATCGACCCGCACATCGTGGTGGCGCGCTGAGTTGCGCAACACCACATCGACATCGCGCAAGGCCAACAAGGCGGGGCCTTTCAAGGCGCGTTCGTTGGTCCAGCGCACGATGCCGCCCCGCACAATGATTTCGCGTTGCGCAAACAACCAATCGGCAGCAGCCCCATCGCTGCGGGTGTTGTGCGACATGTCCAGACCCGCCACGTGCCACGCGCCTTCGGCGGTCAGCCGAACGTCCAGCTCTGGCGCGTCCAGCACCAGTTGTTCCAGCTTCAGGCTCATCACCGATCGCACACTGATGGCAATCAGCACCTTGGGCAGACGCAGGGCGGTGCGGCCTTCGGGGTCGAGCAACTCAATCTCGCGCAGCTCAAAAGAGGGCGCCCAGCCTGTGGACTCGGCCGAAATCTGACCAATGCGCAGCGGAACCCCGATGCTTTGCTGGGCCAAACGTTCCAGCGCGGGGCGGTAATCGCCGATTCGCGGCACAATCCAAAAATGCAAGGTGCCCCAAGCCAAGCCGATCAAGATGCCCAAAACAAGCATCAACCACGCCATCCACCGAAATAGTCGGGAGAGCAGTCGGTTCAGACCTGGAAATGAGGGCAAGGGTGGCAAATACATTTGAATCAGAAAGTCAGCAGGAATTATGACCCGCAGCCAGCCGATGGACGAGGTAATTGCCTTGAATAATGCCAGTACGGACTTCGGGGCTTTGTATTCACGTTTTGTGCAGCGCCTGCACCGCCGATATAGCGATGTCTTTCATCTGCTGCCGCCCGGCGTGCCCAACCAAGAAACGCTGACCGCCACATTGGCCGCCTTGCAAACCACCGGCCTGGACTTGAGTGCCGCTTTGAGGGTCTTGCGACAACTGACCCTCGAACGCTTGGCGCAACTCGATTGCGCCCGTCAGGCCGATTTGACGGCAGTAACCCACGGCATGACCGCGTTGGCCGAGGTCACGCTGGACAGCGCATGGCAACAGGTCATGGTGGACTTGGACGACCTGCATGGCGCCCCCATCAAGGCCGATGGCCAGCGGGCAGAGATGTGGATTGTTGGCATGGGCAAGCTCGGGGCGCGCGAGCTGAATGTCTCCAGCGACATCGATCTCATTTATGTCTACGACCAAGACGGCGAGACACGCGGCAACAGCGAAGGCCGCAACAAGGTGTCGTGCCAAGAGTACTTCACCCGCGCGGTCAAGCGCATGTACGCCCTGATTGGCGACACCACGGAGCATGGCTTTGTGTTCCGGGTCGATTTGGCGTTGCGACCCAACGGCAACTCGGGCCCCAGCGTGGTGTCTCTGGACGCGCTGGACGAGTATTTGCAAGTGCAAGGCCGCGAGTGGGAGCGTTTTGCCTGGATGAAAAGTCGGGTGGTTGCGCCTCGCCGTGTGGTGCAAAACGGCTCGTCACAGGCGCTGCGCGCCGTGGTCTTGCCCTTTGTGTTTCGCCGCTACTTGGACTACAACGTGTTTGAGTCGCTGCGCACGCTGCACCAGCAAATTCGCGACCACGCCTCCAAGCGCAGTGCTGGCCACCCCGAGCGGGCCAACGATGTCAAATT
>JBEGTA010000293.1:0-2569 GCA_041179665.1 Pseudomonadota bacterium | reverse complement strand
AGCGGGTGTGGGGGCTTTGCTCAAGCGCATTGGCGAGCAAGACATTCACAACATCCGCATCCTGCGACACGATGCGGTCGAGGTCATCGACCACATGCTGCCCGAAGGCGTCTTAGACGGTGTGCACATTTTCTTTCCTGACCCCTGGCACAAAACCAAGCACCACAAACGTCGCCTGATTCAGGCCGAGTTGGTGAACAAACTGGCGCGCCGCCTCAAGCCCGGGGGCTATTTGCACTGCGCCACCGACTGGCAGCCCTATGCCGAACAAATGATGGAGGTCATCAGTGCCGAGCCCTTGCTGCGCAACACCGCTGACGCCAGCCAAGGTGGCTACGCGCTGAAGCCCGACTATCGACCACTGACCAAGTTTGAAAACCGGGGTCTCAAGCTGGGCCACGGGGTTTGGGATCTGGTGTTCAAACGCGTCTGACATGACCCGTCAGAGCCCTGCGGTTCAGTTGCCCATGCGCCTTGGCGTGAGCGCCAGTGTGGTCTCCGTTCCTGCAAAGGCCAGTGCTCAAACCCCTGTGCTCGACTTTCTGGCGGCACGCATGCCTGGCATCTCGCGCCAAGAATGGGCCGAGCGCTTGCAACAAGGGCTGGTGTTGCAAGAGGACGGGCTCGCCGCAGCGCCCGAGCAAATCTGTCAACCCGGGCAACGCCTTTATTACTACCGCAACTTGGCTGACGAACCGACACTGCCCGTGCAAGCCCGTGTGGTGTTTGAAGATGACCATTTGTTGGTGGCTGACAAACCGCACTTCATGCCCGTCACGCCCTCAGGTCGCTACGTGCAACAAAGTTTGCTGGTGCAACTCAAACGCTTGACTGGCTGCGCCGAGTTGGTGCCCTTGCACCGCATTGACCGCGAAACCGCAGGCTTGGTACTGTTTGGCAAACGGTTAGCAGAGCGCGATGCGTACCACGCCTTGTTCAGAGACAAAAACATCCAAAAGCGCTACCAAGCGGTTGCCGCTTGGCGAGCCGATTTGCTGCTGCCTTGTGTCCACACCAGCCGCTTGGTACCCGGCGAGCCGTTTTTCAAAAGCCAAGAAGTGGCAGGGCCCGCCAACAGCGAAACCCGCATTCAATTGCTCGCGCAAAAGGGCATGCGGGCGCTGTACCAATTGGAGCCCGTCACCGGCAAGCGGCACCAGTTGCGGGTTCACATGATGTCGCTGGGCATCCCCATTGAGGGCGACCAGTTTTACCCCCAAGTGTTGCGCGGGCCTCAAGAGGCTGAAGACTTCACCCAGCCCTTGCAGTTGTTGGCGCACTCGGTGCAGTTCACTGACCCGCACACGGGGCAAGCCCGTGCGTTTCAAAGTCAGCTTGAACTGCGGCTGTGATCAGCCTTTGATCTCGGTGGCCGCAATGGTGTACTTGAAAGCGTCTGGGCTGTAAGAGTCCAAACGGCCTTCCGCAGTTTCAGCCACGGGGTACATCAAGAAATTAACCAATCCGGCTTTGGCACCGGGCAGCTTGACATCGTGCGAGGTGTTCCAGGCCAACCAGTTGCCCTCCCACCCACCGAACAAATGTTTGTACACCGGGGCCACCACGGGGTGGTCGGTTTTCTTGATCCACTCGGCGGTTTCCAGGCGCATGACCTTGGCCACATCGGCGGGGTCCATTGCCACCCAACCGTAGGCTTGCAAGTAAACCTCGGCGCGGCAGTGTTGCGCCCCTTTCAAGCTGGCCGAGTTGCCTGACAACTCTTTGTAGCCAAACGCAGAAGGCGCCAACCGAATGCCATACACATCGCGGGCGGGCAAACCAGCAGCGCGGCACAAGCCCACAAACAAGGCATTCAGGTCGGCGCACTTGCCGCCCAAATTGCCTGTCTCCAACATGGTTTTGATGTCGCCTTCCCCACAGCCGCGGGTCTTCGGATCGCGGTAGGCATGGGTCACCACCCAGTCGTAAATGGCGCGGGCTTTTTGCTCGTCGGTCTTGGCGCCTTGGGTGGCCTGTTTGGCGGTCTTTAAGACAATGCCATCGGTCGGCAACAGGCGTGTGGGGCGGGTGTAGTAGCGCAAGGTGTCGGCGCTCTCGGCCACAAAGCTGCGGCCAGCGGTCAACTCGGCGGCACGGTTTTGGGTGTGTACGCGACTGGTGATCTCGATCACCGGGCGAACGCCCTCGGCAAACTCGGCCACCACAAAACGGGCTCCTTCCACCAAGTCGCTGCCCATGCGGGCGGTGCCGTTGCTGCTGATGCGGGTGTCCAGCGATTGTTGCCAGTCGGTGTTCATGCTGGGCACGGGCAACCAGACGCGCGTGGCGCCTTGCGGCTCGGCAATTTCGACGCGGGTGGTCACATCAAATGTGCGCCATGTGCCGACAACCGGCGCAAATTTGCGCTCGGTGTTTGAAGTGGCGGCGGGGACTGTGGGGGTTTGGGCGTGCAACCAAGCAGGTGCAGCGATCATGGCGCCCAGTGCGGCGCCTCCTTTGAGCCAGGAACGGCGTGCGGTGGTCATGAAAAGAACTCCGAAATGGGGGTGAGACCTGTCGGCACACAAGAGGCATTCATGAAAGAACGCCAATGCCCCGAAGGCAGGTC
>JBEGTA010000292.1:0-3732 GCA_041179665.1 Pseudomonadota bacterium | reverse complement strand
CGGTGTCTTCGCGCAAATAGATTTTGTTGCGCTGGTAGTAAACCGTGGGTTTGTGAACTTTAGAAAAGTTGACCGTGAGCGGCTCATCGCCGTAAATGCTCCGGCTATTTTTGGCTTGCAGCCGCACTTTCGAAATGACGCCATTGCGGTCTTTCACGCAGAGCAGGGTGTCGTTTTCTGTGGCCGCAAAATGCACATAGCCCTTGGGTGCATTGGGCACGCTTTTCACTGCTTCTTGGGCGGTGGTGGGTTGAGAAAAATCACAAATCACATTGGACTCGTCTGGCGCAGCCGCGGCGGTCTGTGCCGATACAGGCGCGGGCTGACTGCCTTTGTCTGCGGGCTCTGCAGGCTTATCGGACAAATTTTGTGCCGCTGGGTTCGTGGCAGTGACGGCCACTGGCGCAGGCTCTGAAGCGGGTGCACTGGCGGTTGCGATCGGTGATTGCTCAGCCAGGTTGGTTGCGGGTGCCCCCACGATCTTTGCCGGCAACATGCTTTGGTAGGCAGCATAGCCAAGTCCACCCAAAACCAACACGGCCATGGCATGCCAATGGTAAGCGGGTCTGGGCTGTGGGCTGACGGGAGACTGGGCTTCCAGGCCGGCGGCTTCTTGCGCGCTTGCTTGTGAGCTCGTTTGAGCAGTGGCTGGAGTCGAAGGTTGATTAGTAGGGGGTGTTGTGGGGGGTGCTGTAGGTAGTGTGATTTGTGAGGCGGTGGTTGGAGCGCTGGGTGGAGGGCTCAGAGGCGCTTCGATGGTGGCCTGGTGAGGCGCACTTTCCGTGACCAATTCGGGCGCGCTGAGCCCATTGATTTGGCTGTCGCTGTAACCCAGCGCCTTCAAGGCTTTGACACCCGCCGCGTAACGGATGGGCTCGTTATAAAAGGCGTTGTTGCTCGCCCCCAGCAAATTGGCCATGTGCGATTTACCCAGCAGCAGTGAGGCTGTCAAAGCGGCCACATCGGCGCCTGAAGCCGTCAATGCTTGTCGCAGCGCGTCAGCATGCTTGGGGGTCCAAATTTTTTGAGCCATGGTCAATTTGAATGAATGAGGAATTACAAAACTACAACTAAATATAGAACATACCTATTTCAATAATGACACAAACGGGCTTGCTGCTCAAGATCTTGCAGGTCCAGCGTCATCCGGCGGCGCTTATTTGCTGAGCATTCGCATCGCATCTTCCAGGCCTTTGAGGGTCAAGGGGAACATGCGGTTGCTCATGAGTTGTTGAATGATGGCGATGCTTTGCCGGTATTGCCAAACGCCTTGGGGCTCGGGGTTGATCCAAGCAAATTTTGGAAACGTGTTCGTCAGGCGCATCAGCCATTCGGCACCGGCCTCTTCGTTGTTGTATTCCACGCTGCCGCCCGCTTGCAAAATTTCGTAGGGGCTCATGGTGGCATCGCCGATAAAGATCAGTTTGTAATCTTTGTTGTACTTACGCAGGATGTCCCAAGTGGCAAATTTTTCAGCGTAACGGCGCTTGTTGTTCTTCCACATGAAGTCATACACACAGTTGTGGAAGTAATAAAAATCCAGGTGCTTGAACTCGGCTTTAACGGCCGAGAACATTTCTTCCACCCGCGCAATGTGGTCGTCCATCGTGCCACCCACATCCATGAGCAGCAACACTTTCACATTGTTGTGGCGCTCGGGTCGCATCAAGATGTCGAGGTAACCGGCGTTGGCCGCGGTTTTGCGGATGGTGCCGTCCAAATCGAGTTCGTCTTGCGAGCCTTCGCGCGCAAAGCGGCGCAGGCGACGCAGTGCCACCTTGATGTTGCGGGTGCCCAGCTCTTGTTGATCGTCGTAGTCTTTGTAGGTGCGTTGTTCCCACACCTTGACCGCGCTTTTGTTACCGCCTTTGCCCCCAATGCGAATACCTTGCGGGTTGTAGCCGCCATTGCCAAAGGGCGAGGTGCCGCCGGTACCGATCCATTTGTTACCACCCTCGTGGCGTTCTTTTTGTTCTTCCAGTCGCTTTTTCAGCGTCTCCATCAATTCGTCCCAGCCCATCTTCTCGATGGCCGCTTTTTGTTCATGGGTCAGTTCTTTTTGCAGAATTTTTTCGAGCCAGTCGAGCGGGACTTCTTTGGTGAAGTCGGTCAGCATTTCAACGCCCTTGAAGTAAGCGCCAAACGCTTTGTCGAACTTGTCAAAATGCTTTTCGTCTTTCACCATGACCGTGCGGGCCAGATGGTAAAAATCGTCGATGCTGCAGGCCTCTGAGGCAGGGCCCACCACATTGGCTTGCAATGCTTCTAATAGGGTCAAATATTCACGCACCGAAACCGGCAATTTGGCGGCACGCAAGGTGTAAAAAAAGTCGATCAGCATGGCCGAACGTCCTGAAAGCTGGAGCGGCTGCGTTGAAAGTCCAGATGGGCTTTGACGCTGGGCCACTCGGTGGCAACGATGCTGTAAACGCAGGTGTCGCGCAGGGTGCCTGCGGCCATAGGGTGAGGATTGACCTGATGGCAGCGCAAGACACCATCGAGTTTGGCCCCCAGTCGCTCTATGGCGCGGCGGCTTTGGTGGTTAAAAAAATGGGTCCGAAATTCGACGGCAATGCAATCCAACTGCTCAAAGGCGTGCGTCAGCAGCAGGCTTTTGGCCTCGGTGTTCAGCGGGCCGCGTTGCACGCTTTTGCGGTACCAAGTAGAGCCAATTTCTAAGCGCCGGTTGACCGCATCGATGTTCATGTAGGTGGTCATCCCAACGGCTTTGCCCGATGCCGTGTCGATCACGGCAAATGGGCACATGCTGCCGCGGGTTTGCAAATCCAGGCGGCGTGCGATTTCTGTGGCCATGCCTTCAGGTTGAGGGATGGCGGTGTACCACAGTTGCCACAATTGGCCGTCTTGCACAGCTTCCACCAGATCGTCATGGTGCGCCGGGGTCAGCGGCACCAGGGCCACATGTTGACCCGATAACGTGGTGGGGACGATCCAGGGCTTCATGAAGGGGTGTCTGAGTCTTTGGCGTTTTGTTTCGAGCGCCAGTATCTGGCCAAGTGCAGTCCGCCGCCACCGCCCAGACCGACCAGCAAAATGCCACCAATGCTGGCGCTGTCGTAGCCCTCACTGAAGATGTTCCAGCCGAGCAATTTGCCGGCCCAGTAGCCCGCCAATGCGCCGCCGATAAAGCCGACGGCGTCCGAAATGCCTTCAAGCCAAGGGTTGGGATTTGACATGGTCAGTGGCTCAGCGGTTGCGTTGGTTCATGAACACCAGTTTCTCAAAAAGCGTCACGTCTTGCTCGTTTTTGAGCAAAGCGCCCACCAAGGGGGGCACAGACACTTTTTGGTCGGCACTTTGCAGGGCTTCGAGAGGAATGTCTTCAGCCACCAGCAGTTTGAGCCAATCCAACAGCTCGCTGGTTGAAGGCTTTTTCTTCAGGCCGGGCAGTCCGCGCACGTCGTAGAAGGTTTTCAGTGCCAAAGCCAACAGCTCTTGCTTGAGCGTGGGGAAGTGCACCGCCACGATCTGGCGCATGGTGTCCGCTTCGGGGAATTTGATGTAGTGGAAAAAGCAGCGGCGCAAAAATGCATCGGGCAGCTCTTTTTCGTTGTTAGACGTGATGAACACCAAGGGACGGGTCTTGGCCTTGATCAGCTGGCGAGTTTCGTAGCAATAAAACTCCATGCGGTCGATTTCACGCAGCAAGTCGTTTGGAAACTCAATGTCGGCCTTGTCAATCTCGTCGATCAAGATGGCCACAGGCACTTC
>JBEGTA010000291.1:0-2575 GCA_041179665.1 Pseudomonadota bacterium | reverse complement strand
CTGAAGGGAACGGGCTGGTACGCCACTGATTTCAAAGGGGGTGGTGCCACAGGTGCCGCGGCCTCTACAGCGGCGGTGGCCGATGCCGCGCCGGCATCATCGGATGCGGGCTCTTCTGGCGCAACCAGCGCTGCTGCCAGCGATTCCGCTTCTGCATCTGCTGGGGGCTGTGCCCCTTCTTGCGCCTGTCATTGACCCGTCCCCCTCGATTGCCACTTCATGAAACATCGCAGCTTCAAACAGTACTTCATCACCGGTCTTTTGGTGTGGTTGCCTATGGGCATCACCGTCTGGGTGCTGACTTGGTTGGTGGGCTTGCTGGACAGCATTTTCTTGGCGGTTTTGCTGGCCGCTGACACCTTGATTCCCGGCATGCACAAGGTGGCCGAGGCACTGCGTGGCGTGCCCGGTCTGGGTGTGATCTTGGTGGCCTTGGTGATTTTTTCTACGGGGGTCTTTGTGGCCAACATGTTTGGTCAATGGTGGTTGCGCCAGTGGGACAGTTTGATGACCCGCATTCCCGTGGTGCGCACCATTTACACCAGTGTCAAACAGGTCGCCGACACCTTGTTTTCGGGCAGTGGCAATGCTTTTTCAAAGGCCTTGCTGGTGCAATACCCGCGCCAAGGCGTCTGGACCATCGCCTTTTTGACCGGAGCCCCCGGCGGTGAGGTGGCCAAACACCTGAACCAACCCATGGTCAGCGTGTATGTGCCCACCACACCCAACCCCACGTCGGGCTTCTTCTTGATGATGCCCAAAGCCGATGTGGTTGAACTGGACATGACGGTGGACGACGCCCTCAAATACATCATCTCGATGGGCGTGGTGGTGCCCGGACCTCAGGCCTTGAAAACCATTTCCGCAAACCCAGACACCTCATCTAAGACGCAATAAGCCTCACGGCTCACCGCTCTTTTGCTCCAAAACCATCAGAATTTTTCGAATTTAGAAAGTCCCTGAACATGTCTATGCGTTCCCACTATTGCGGTCTGGTGACCGAAGCCCTGACCGGTCAAACCGTGAGCCTGTGCGGCTGGGTCAACCGTCGCCGTGACCATGGCGGCGTGATCTTCATTGATTTGCGTGACCGCGAAGGCTATGTGCAAGTGGTGTGCGACCCCGACCGTCCCGACATGTTCAAAGTGGCCGAGGATGTGCGCAATGAATATTGCGTGCAGATCAAAGGCGTGGTGCGCGCGCGCCCTGAGGGCACCTTCAATGACAACATGAAAAGCGGCAAGATTGAAGTGTTGTGCCAAGAGTTGATTGTGCTGAACGCCTCGGTGACCCCGCCGTTTCAAATCGACGAGGAAAACTTGTCGGAGACCACCCGCCTCACCCACCGTGTGTTGGACCTTCGCCGCCCCTACATGCAAAACAACCTGATGCTGCGCTACAAAGTGGCCATGGAAGTGCGCAAGTACCTCGACGAGAACGGCTTTGTCGACATCGAAACTCCGATGCTGACCAAGAGCACCCCCGAAGGGGCGCGTGACTATTTGGTGCCCAGCCGTGTGCACGATGGCCAGTTTTTTGCGTTGCCCCAGTCGCCTCAATTGTTCAAGCAGTTGCTCATGGTCGCGGGCTATGACCGCTATTACCAAATCACCAAGTGCTTCCGGGACGAAGACTTGCGCGCTGACCGTCAACCCGAATTCACGCAGATCGATATCGAGACCTCGTTCTTGACCGAAGAAGAAATTCGCGACATGTTCCAAAGCATGATCAAGCGCGTTTTCAGCAAGACCATCGGTGTGGATTTGGGCGAGTTCCCCGTCATGACGTACCAAGATGCGATGCACCTGTATGGCTCTGACAAACCCGATTTGCGCGTGAAACTGCAATTCACCGAAGTCACCGATGTCATGGGCGATGTCGACTTCAAGGTGTTCTCTGGCGCCGCCAACATGAAAGGCGGCCGTGTGGTGGCCCTGCGCGTTCCCAATGGCTCGCTTGAGGGAGGCGGCATCAGCCGTGGCGAAATCGACGCTTACACCGAGTTCGTCAAGATTTATGGCGCCAAGGGCTTGGCCTACATCCGCGTCAACGACCTGAGCAAAGGCCGCGACGGCTTGCAATCGCCGATTGTCAAAAACATCCACGATGCCGCCTTGAACGCAGTGTTGGAACGCTCGGGCGCACAAAACGGCGACTTGATTTTCTTCGGTGCGGACAAAGCCAAAATTGTCAACGACGCGATTGGCGCTTTGCGCATCAAAATTGGCCACAGCGACTTTGGTAAAAAGAACGGCTTGTTCGAAGACCGTTGGGCGCCAATGTGGGTGGTGGACTTCCCCATGTTTGAGTTCGACGACGAAAACCAGCGCTACACCGCAGTGCATCACCCCTTCACCGCGCCCAAAGATGGCCATGAAGACTGGATGGTCACCGCCCCCGAGAAGTGCATTTCTAAGGGCTACGACATGGTCCTGAACGGCTGGGAAATGGGCGGGGGCTCGGTGCGTATTCACCGTGCCGACGTCCAGCAAAAAGTGTTTGATGCCCTGAAAATCACGCCCGAAGAAGCCCAACTCAAGTTTGGCTTCTTGCTCGACGCCTTGCAGTACGGCGC
>JBEGTA010000290.1:0-9316 GCA_041179665.1 Pseudomonadota bacterium | reverse complement strand
ATTGGGGCACCGTGTTTGGCATTGTCACGGCCTTGCTCATTGGCACTGCGATCCTGATGTCCAGTCTGGCCTTCAGCTTTCAACGGTATTTCGAATACCAAATTGAAGCGGCCAAAGCGATCAGCCAATAAACCATCTGAAGCCTCACCGCACCCGTGGCCTCATCAGCCCCCTGGCAAACGACGCTGTGGCACTCAACCGCGGGCCATGGGGTGAAATGAGTCAGCCTGCAACTGAAAGTGCGGTGAAAACTGCAGCGTTATGACGGCGTGACCAGCGCAATGGCTTGGCTTGAAACACGCGCCCAATCGGCTTGCGTCACCAGTTCTGGCGCCAGATCGGCCAAAGGCCGAAGCACAAATGCACGCTCACGCCAACGTGGATGCGGCAAGTTCAATCGCGCACTTTGCATGCTGGACTGACCAAACATCAGCAAATCCAAATCCAAGGTGCGCGGCGCATTGGCATAAGGCCGCTCACGACCCGCCGCGTTTTCGAGGGCTTGCAAAGCCTGCAGCAAAGCAGGTGCGGTCAGGCACGTTTCAATTTGGGCCACCGCATTGATGAAGTCAGGCCCTTGCGCCTCAAATGGAGCCGTGCGGTAGAGCCGCGAGCTGCGCAACAATTGGGTGCTTGGCAAGGCCGCCAAAGACTCCAGCGCTTGGACCACTGTGCGTTGGGCATCACCCAAATTAGCACCCAAGGCCACATAAGCGGTGACGGGGTCGCGCGCAGTGGGCTTCATGTCTTTTAAGGCTGCGGCTTATTCAGCACCACCCGCTTCAGAAGCAGGGGCGCCAGGCTTGCGGCGACGGCGACGTCGCTTTTTGGGCGCATCGTCAGCAAGCGCGTCAGGAGAGGCATGTGACGCACTGCTGTCACCCGCCCCAACAGAGGGACGCGAATCTGAGCGTGGTTCAGCTGCTGTATCGGGCCTGGGTGCGCGCTTCACACGCGGTTTGGTGGCCTGCAACGCTTGCTGTTCTGCTTTTGCTGCCTGCACCAAATCTTCACGCTCAGCGTCGCTGGCCATGCTGAACTCTTGCCACCAATCGGCGAGCCGCACATCGACTTCTTCGATGTCTGCACGCAAGCGCAAAAAATCGAAGCCTGCACGAAAACGGGGTTGTTCGACCAACCCAAATGGCGTGCTGCCAATGCGTTTTTCAAAACGGGGCTGCATCATCCAAATCTCACGCATATCGGCAGCCAATTTGCCGCGCCCCGACACATCGCCAATGCGCGCGTTAAAGACTTCGTCAATCGCATCTTGCAAAGCCGGATATGGGTGCTCTTTGCGCGCCAAGCGTTGGCCCCATGCATCGCGCACATCTGCCCACAACACACAGGCCAACAAGAAACTGGGCGCAACAGGCTTGCCCTCGCCCACACGACGGTCGGTATCGGCCAAAGCAACCTGCACAAAAGCACTGTCCGCACGCTCCACCACCACATCCAGCAAAGGATAGATGCCAGAAGCCAAGCCCAGTTTTTTCAACTGTTCGATGGAAGCCAACGCGTGGCCGGTTTGCAGCAGCTTGAGCATTTCATCGAACAAACGACTTTGCGGCACGTCGGCCAGCAAGGTCGCAGAGTGCGTGAGGGGTTTGGCTGTTTTGCTTTCCAGCTTGAACCCCAAGGGGCTGAGTTTGGCTGCAAACCGCACAGCGCGAATGATGCGCACGGGGTCTTCGCGGTAACGCGCGACCGGATCGCCAATCATGCGCAGCACCCGTTTTTTGGCGTCGGCAATGCCGCCGTGGTAATCCACCACACATTGCGACTCGGGGTCGTAATACATGGCATTGACGGTGAAGTCGCGGCGGGTCGCGTCCTCGTCTTGTGGCCCCCAAACGTTGTCACGCAACACACGCCCCGACGAGTCGACGGCATGCTGCAAGCCTTCCAACTGGCGCTTGCTGGTGCGCTCATTGCCCTTCACTTGCTCTGCGGCCGCGTTGTCTAAATGCGCACGGAAGGTGGACACCTCGATGACTTCGTTGTCGCGGCCGCGGCCGTAAACCACATGCACGATGCGAAAACGGCGACCAATGATGAAGGCGCGCCGAAACAAGCCCTTCACCTGCTCAGGCGTGGCATTGGTGGCCACGTCAAAGTCTTTAGGTCTGAGACCCAACAACAAATCACGCACAGCGCCGCCCACGATGTAGGCTTCAAACCCCGCTTGCTGCAAGGTGCGTGTGACATGGATGGCGCGGTCGTCTACCAAATCAGGATCGATGCCGTGCACCGATGCAGGCACTTCTGTGCGGCTGCCAAAGTAAGGTTTGTTGCTTTTGGGGGCTTTGCCCATCAGCTTATGGATGAATTGTTTGATCATTCTTGAAAGAGTTCGAGGATGCGCCAACCACGTTCTGTGGCCAGTTGACGCAACCGAGCGTCAGGGTTCGTTGCCACCGGATGGTGGGCTTGTTCTAGCAGGGGCAAGTCGTTCATGGAGTCCGAATAAAACGTCATCTCCACATCCGCCCAGCCCAAGCCACGGTGGGACAACCACTCAGCCACCCGGGTGACTTTGCCCTCGCGAAATGAGGGGGTTCCTGCAATTTCACCGGTGATCCAACCCGAAGCATCTCGTGCCAATTCGACCGCGATCAACTCGCTGACCCCGAAAGCTTGCGCAATCGGGCGTGTCACCAACTCGTTGGTGGCCGTCACGATCACGACGGTATCGCCTGCAGCTTGGTGCGATCGTACCAGCGCCAACGCCTCAGGCGTGATGCGAGGGCGGATCACTTCATCCATGTAGCGCGCGTGGGCATGTGCGACCTCGGTGGCCCCACGACTCATGGCCGCGCGGGTAGCAAAGCGAATGTAGTCGTGAATGTCGAGCGTACCGGCTTGGTAGTGCGCATAAAAAGCATCGTTGCGCTGGTTGAATTCAACCGGATCATTCCAACCCAATTCGGTGGTGAAGACGCCCCAAGTGTGGTCTGAGTCGAGCGGAAGCAGGGTGTGGTCGAGATCGAAAAGAGCCAGTTTCATGCGTTCTCCAACATCGCACGCACCAAGGGAATGGTCAGCGCACGCTGCGTTTGCAAAGCGTATTGGTCCAAGTGGTCCAGCAGTTGCATCAAACTGCCCAAATCACGTGAGAAGCGGTTCAGCATGTAGGCCATCACCTCTTCACTCAAAAAAAGTCCTCGCGCATCGGCCTCTTGGCGCAAGACAGCCAAACGCTCAGGCTCGTCCAGCACTTTCAAGACCTCAATGTGCCCCCAGCCCAAGCGGGAACGCAAATCGTCACGCAGTTTTAAATCAGCAGGCGGCAATGCACCTGCAGCCAGCACCCATCGCGGCGAACCTGAGCGCGGCGTCATGGCGTTGACAAACCAGTTGAAGGCGGTGTGTTGCTGCTCGCTGTTGTACAGGTGCACATCGTCCATCAGCACCGCGGTCCAGTCGTCATCAAATTCAGGCGGGTGCAGGGTATGGGCGTCGAGCCAGCCAATGTGACCGCCCTGCTCTTTGAGGGCATGGTGCACCGCATGCAGCAAATGCGTCTTGCCAGAGCCGCTCTCTCCCCACAAATAGCTGGGCACGGGTGAACGGTTGTTTGAAGCGGTCCATAAACGCAAATGCGCGACGGCAGAGGCGTTGGGCCCCACAAAAAAATTGTCCAGCGTGGGGGTAGACGCCAAGCCAATGTCCAACGCCAACTGCCTCATGCGGGACCAGGCCCCTGATCGCGATCGCTGACCCCACTTTTTTGGTACAAATCACTGCTCAAATATTGGCGTCGCAACCGGCGTAAGCCGACCAGCAAAACAGCACTGGCTGGCAATGCGATCAAAACCCCTACAAATCCCAACAACTGGCCAAATGCCATCAAAGCCAGGATCACCACCAATGGGTGCAGGCCGATGCGATCACCCACCAAACGCGGCGTGAGCACAAAGCTTTCGATCAACTGCCCAAGACCAAACACCACAGCCACCATGACGACGGCATCGAAAGAGGCGAACTGCAACAGACCTGCCAATAAGGCCAGCAACAAGCCGACGCCAAAACCCAAATAGGGCACAAACACAGCCAGGCCCGTGAACACGCCAATCGGCAAAGCCAAATCCAAACCAAACAGGTACAAAGCCAGTGAGTAATACACCGCCAAAGCCAGCATGACCAACAACTGCCCCCGCAGGTATTCGCCCAAAACCAAATCGCTTTCCTGAATGAAACTGTCGAAAGTGCCGCGCCATCCGGGCGGGACCAACTCAACCAGACGGCCGACCATGCGAGGCCAATCGTGCAGCAAATAAAACAAGGCGACCGGCACCAACACCACATACCCGAGCAGTGCCAAGGCGGCACTGCCGCCCATCTTGATGGAGGAGACGAACGGTGCCCACCAGTCTTCTCGGTTGGCACTGAGATAGGACATCAACTGTGTTTTCAAGTCACGAACATCGAGCGAGAAGCTGACCCCCAATTGGTTCAGCATGGGGTTAATGGATTCAGCCAATTGGTCCAACAACACGGGCAATTGCTGCTTCAGCAGGGGCCACTCTCGCACCAAGATCGGAACCAACAACAACAAAATACCCAGCAGGGCAACAATGGCCAGCACCTCGACCAGCACCACCACCATGGTGTGGGGCAAACGGTGTTTGAACAACGCGTCCAGTCGCAGCACCAGGGGGTGCAGGATGTACGCCAAAACTGCAGCAACCACAAAGGGCGCTAAAACGGGCGCCAGCAACCAAAAAAAGAGCGTCAGGACCACGGCCAAACCCAACCAAGCGGCCATACGGGTCATCAAAAATGGAGTGGGTGTTGGCAAGGGGGACTCTTCTTTTGTTGGGGGCTGACGTTATCAGTCAGGGTCAACCCTTAAAATAAAGACCGATTTTAGTCTGCCAGCCCGTTTATTGGCTCCCCGTTCTCCATTTACCGCCCTGATCGGGCCCAAACCATGAGTCAAACTCCCCTTTCCTACAAAGACGCCGGTGTCGACATCGTTGCGGGCGATGCCTTGGTCGAGCGCATCAAGCCTTTGGCCAAAAAAACCATGCGTGAAGGCGTGCTGGCGGGCATTGGTGGTTTTGGCGCGCTTTTCGAAGTGCCCAAACGCTACAAAGAGCCCGTGTTGGTGAGTGGCACCGATGGTGTGGGCACCAAACTCAAGCTCGCATTTGAGTGGCAAATGCACGACACCGTCGGCATCGACTTGGTGGCCATGAGCGTCAACGATGTGCTGGTGCAGGGCGCCGAACCTTTGTTTTTCTTGGATTATTTTGCCTGCGGCAAATTGGACGTGGACACCGCAGCCGCCGTGGTGGGCGGCATCGCCAAGGGCTGTGAGTTGTCTGGCTGTGCATTGATCGGCGGTGAAACGGCTGAAATGCCGGGCATGTACCCAGCAGGTGAATACGACTTGGCGGGCTTTGCCGTCGGCGCCGTTGAAAAATCAAAAATCCTCACGGGCCAAAATGTCAAAGCGGGAGATGTGGTGCTGGGCCTCGCTTCCAGCGGCGTTCACTCGAATGGCTTCAGCTTGGTGCGCAAATGCATTGAGCGCGCAGGCAGCCATGCGCCCGCCACGCTGGACGGTAAGCCCTTCAAACAAGCGCTGATGGAGCCGACGCGCTTGTATGTCCTCAATGTATTGGCCGCTTTGGCCAAGCACCCCATCAAGGCGCTGGCCCACATCACCGGGGGTGGCTTGCTGGAAAATATTCCGCGCGTGTTGCCCGAGGGCCTAGCGGCGCACCTGCAAAAAGGCAGCTGGCCACAAACAGAGTTGTTCGCATGGCTGCAAAAAACAGCCGGTATCGACGACATTGAAATGAACCGCACCTTCAACAATGGCATCGGCATGGTGGTGGTGATTGCTGCAGACCAAGCTGAAGCTTGCGCCAACACCTTGCGTGACGCAGGCGAACAGGTTTATCAAATTGGCAAGATCGCCCCGCAAGGCGGCGACGCACAAGTGGTCGTGGCCTGATCAGAAAGGCTCAAGTGCTTGAGAGCTCGATGATTCGATCTCTCAAGGCTTGCTGATCCGAGGCCAAGGGCTCGGCTTGAATGTAAATCTGCAAGTCCAACAAAGCTTCATGGTTGCGCCCCAACTCGGCCAACACCAAACCCCGGTCACGCCGCTCTGACCAAGCCTCTGGCAGCAACACGACCAAGCGGTCCAACACACACAACAAGCGTGGCCAATCTTCTTGCGCACGGAAGATTTCTTTCAGGTTGCGCAACATTCGCGCCAAAAAATCTCGGGGTGGGCAGGGTTGCAAATACAAGCCCAAAGGCGTTTCACCATCGTCCAAATCGGCCCCGGACACTTTGTCCTCAACGCTTCGATAGGGTCCTAAGCGTTCCGCCAAGTTGTCCACGCCCAATGACTCTCCCGTCAAGGGGTCTAACACCACCAAGCCGCCTTGCAAGGTGACCTTGACCAGAAAGTGGCCCGGAAATGAAATGCCGTGGGCATGCAGGCCCAAGCCTTGCGCCAACTCCAACCAGATCACGGCCAATGCAATCGGCAAGCCGCGACGGGTTCGCAAGACGTCGTGCAAATAACTGTTTTCGGGGGCATAAAAATCGTTGGCATTGACCCCAAAACCCATTTCTTTGTAAAAAACTTGGCTCAGCATGGCCAAGCGTGTCAGGTCATCGGCCTCAGAGGGCAAACGCGCTTTAATGCGTTTGAGCAAGCGCGCCACATCGTCCAAGACCTGCTGCACATCCAGCGCGGGTTCCTCGTCCTGCGCCAAGCTGGCGGCCGCTTCCAGCAACGGCAAGTCCGTGTCGCTTTGCACCAAGCTGGCAAAGTAATCCAACGGTGTCGGTGGAGTGAAATCCAGGTTCATGCCCATCTCGACGTGGTTACCGCTTCAAAAAGGCTTTGAGCCGAAGGCCGCTGAGCCAGAGTGCGCCGAAATAAACCAACGCAGACGAGAACAAAATAATGGCCATCCACCCAATGCGTTGCCAGGCATCTTGGCGCATCGCCAGCCATGGCAGCGCTTGTGATGCAAACACCAACAAGCCCGTGAGCAAGCCGGTGGCCAACACCACCTGAAAAACAAAACGCCACCAACCCGGTTGCGGGATGTAACTGCCTCGACGCAACAAACCCAGCAACAGCCAAAGTGCATTGACCAGCGCCCCCAAACCAATCGACAGCGCCAAGCCGGCGTGGGCCAAATGAGGCACCAGCAGCAGATTGAAGATCTGCGTCAATACCAACACCACCACGGCAATGCGGACCGGCGTTTTGATGTCTTGGCTGGCGTAATAACCGGGCGCCAAAACCTTGATCGCCACCAGGCCCAGCAGGCCTACCCCGTAGCCGGTCAAGGCCAGCGTGGTTTGCTGAACATCTCGGTCAGTGAAGGCACCATAGTGGTAAAGAACCGAGACCAAGGGTTGTGCAAAAACCAGCAAAGCCGCGGCACATGGCAAAGACAGCAAGAGGACCAAACGCAATCCCCAATCGAGCATGGCGGCATAGCGTTCGGTGTCACCCGTGGCTTTGGCTGCAGCGAGTTGGGGCATCAAAACTGCACCCAACGCCACGCCCAGCATGGCAGTGGGGAACTCCATCAATCGGTCTGCATAGGTCAACCAACTGACACTGCCAGGCGCCAGGTGAGACGCAATCTGGGTGTTGATCAACAGCGAAATTTGCGCCACCCCCACCCCCAACAAAGCGGGCGCCATGAGGGTCAAAATATTGCGGGTCGCAGGATTGGTCCAGGCTTTTTTCAGAGCTGAGGGCCCCGCGCCCAGTCGGGGCAACAAACCCAAGCGATGCAAAGCAGGAATTTGAACTGCCAGTTGCAAAAATCCACCCAACATCACCCCCACGGGCAAGGCATAAATGGTTTCAATACCTCTTCGCGCCAACAAGGGGGCCAGCCACCACGCAGCCGCAATGACACACACATTCAGCAAGACCGGCGTGGCCGCAGGCACCGCAAACCGCTTCCAAGTATTCAAAATGCCCGCAGAGAGTGCCACCAAGGACATGAAGGCGATGTAAGGGAACATCCAGCGGGTCATGTTGACTGCCAAATCAAAACCCGTGGGGTTTTGTTGCAAACCACTGGCCATGGCCCAAACCAGCCAAGGAGAGGCCATCACCCCCAAGATGGAAAGCAGCAAAACTGACCAAGCCAACACCGTGGCCACGCTGTCTATGACCTCACGGGTCGCTTCATCGCCATGTTGGGCTCGGGTGGCGGCCAAGACGGGCACAAACGCCTGACTGAAAGCGCCTTCAGCAAAGAGTCGGCGAAAAAGATTGGGAATACGAAAGGCCACATTGAAGGCGTCGGTCAATGCGCTGGCACCAAAGGTCGCGGCAATCAGCAGTTCGCGCACCAAACCCGTGACCCGGGAGGCCAAGGTAAAAATGGAGACGACAGAGGCAGATCGAAGGAGGCTCACAGAGGGCGAGTGTAGCGGCCTTGCGGAGGGAAACGGGTCCACCGCTCTGATAAAGCGCTCTTGCAGCGTGTCAATTCTGCTAGAATGTTGGGTTCGCTGGACATCATCCTCAGACACTGAAAGAACTAATCCATGGCATCCGCTAAACCCAAAAAGAAAAACCCCCGTCTTGCCTCCGGTCGTAAACGCGTCCGTCAAGACATCAAAATCAATGCCGCGAACTCTTCGCTGCGCTCCAAATACCGCACTGCTGTGAAAAACGTTGAAAAAGCCGTTGCAGCAGGCGACAAAGCCAAAGCCACTGAACTGTTTGCCAAGATGCAAACCGTGGTCGACATCATTGCCGACAAAGGCATCTTCCACAAAAACAAGGCTGCTCGTGACAAGAGCCGCCTGAGCGCCAAAGTCAAGACTTTGGCTCTCGCCGCAGCCTGATCCGCTCCACCAGATCAACAGCCCGGCGAGGCTTTGTCTTCGCTGCCGTTTGAAACGGGTGCGCTGTCCGCGAAAACTAAACCGCCCTCGGGCGGTTTTTTCATGGGCGCTTCACTTGAGGCGGTTTCTCGACCCTTCAAATTCGCTCATGGGCATCGAGTGACTGATGAGGGAGCGATGAATATGGGTGAGGTCTTTGCCATGCGGACAGCAACAAAATGCCGACCGCCATGCTCAAATGCAAGTAGTCACCCGGTAACAACCACGCCGAGAGCTCCACCTTCCCAACAAAAAGCATTGAGCCCACCAACATCAAAACCAAGCCGGCCGACCGCTGCCATTGACCTTGCTTGACTGTCCACGCCAGCATGGCCACCAGACTGATGGTGCCCAGTGCCCGGTCATAAATGCGCAGATGGCCTAAGCCCGCGATGGCAAGGCCCAACATCGCCGCCGCTCCCAG
>JBEGTA010000289.1:0-5108 GCA_041179665.1 Pseudomonadota bacterium | reverse complement strand
ACCGTCGTCAAGTTTGAAGACGGCCGCACCGGCAGTGTGAGCGCCACGCTCAAGATTTCCGACGCCAAGACATTCACACCCGTGAAGGCAGCAGCATGACCAAAAAAATCGGTGACGTCATCCTCGACGTCAACAACATCAGTTTGCGCTTCGGCGGCGTGAAGGCGCTGACCGACATTTCGTTCAACGTGCGCGAGCATGAAGTGCGGGCCATCATTGGCCCCAACGGTGCTGGCAAAAGCTCCATGCTCAACTGCATCAACGGGGTCTACCAGCCGCAAGAGGGCAGCATCACGTTCCGCGGGCAAAAGTTTGACCACATGAACAGCCGCCAAGTGGCTGAGATGGGCATTGCCCGCACGTTCCAAAACTTGGCGTTGTTCAAGGGCATGAGCGTGATCGACAACATCATGACCGGGCGCAATTTGCGCATCAAGAGCAACCTGTTCTTGCAGGCTTTGCGCATTGGCCCCGCCCAGCGCGAAGAAGAAGAGCACCGCGAATTTGTCGAGCACATCATCGACTTTCTCGAAATTCAGGCTTACCGCAAGACGCCTGTGGGCCAGTTGCCCTACGGCTTGCAAAAACGCGTGGACTTGGGCCGTGCTTTGGCCATGGAGCCCCAAGTGCTGTTGCTGGACGAGCCCATGGCCGGTATGAACATGGAAGAAAAGCAGGACATGTGCCGCTTTATTCTGGATGTGAACGACGAGTTTGGTTCGACCATCGTGTTGATCGAGCACGACATGGGCGTGGTGATGGACATTTCTGACCGCGTGGTGGTGCTCGACTACGGCAAAAAAATCGGCGACGGGACTCCCGAAGAAGTGCGCAACAACGAAGAAGTGATCAGTGCCTATTTGGGCACCAGCCACTGAGGAGAACAAACATGGCATTTTTCCTGGAAGCTCTTTTTGGTGGTCTGATGGCCGGCATGCTTTACGCGCTGGTGGCGCTGGGCTTTGTGCTGATTTTCAAAGCCTCGGGCGTGTTCAACTTTGCACAAGGCGCCATGGTGCTGTTTGCCGCTTTGGCCATGGCCCGTTTTTCAGAATGGATTCCTGATTGGCTGGGCCTGGAAGACAAATTCTTGGGCAACTTCTTGGCCTTTGTGATCTCGGCCGCCATCATGCTGTTGCTGGCTTGGTTGATTGAACGCTTGGTGTTGCGCCATTTGGTTAACCAAGAAGGCGTGACCTTGTTGATGGCCACTTTGGGCATCACTTATTTCTTGGACGGTTTGGGTCAAACCATTTTCGGCAGCGATATTTACAAGATCGACGTGGGCATGCCCAAAGACCCGATCTTCTTGTTGGACTCGGTCTTTCCTGGTGGCGTTTTGGTCAACTTGGAAGACGTTTATGCCGCCTGCATTGCTGCTTTGTTGGTGGTGGTGTTGTCGCTCTTCTTCCAAAAAACCAGCACCGGACGCGCTCTGCGTGCGGTGGCGGACGACCACCAGGCCGCCCAGTCGATTGGCATTCCCTTGAACCGCATCTGGGTCATTGTTTGGTTTGTGGCCGGTATCACCGCCTTGGTCGCCGGCATCATCTGGGGCTCCAAGATGGGCGTGCAGTTCTCGCTGACCACGGTCGCCTTGCGCGCGTTGCCCGTGATTATTTTGGGCGGTCTGACCTCGGTTCCGGGCGCCATCATTGGCGGCTTGATCATCGGCGTGGGCGAAAAATTGTCCGAGGTTTACCTTGGCCCCATGGTGGGTGGCGGCATCGAGATTTGGTTTGCCTATGTGCTGGCGCTGGTCTTCTTGTTGTTCCGACCCCAAGGCCTGTTCGGCGAAAAAATCATTGACCGCGTGTAAGGAGATACAAGATGTTTTACAGAGAAAACGGTCAATTCAAAACCACCTACCGCAAAGACCAGCAGATCTTTGCCATCGCGCAAGACCGCTGGGCCATCTTGGCGCTGCTGGCCTTCGCTTTCGTTGGCGTGCCATTCTTGGTTGAAGAATACATGTTCCGGGCGATCTTGATCCCGTTCTTGATTTTGTCTTTGGCGGCTTTGGGCGTGAACATCCTGGTCGGCTACTGCGGTCAGATCTCGCTGGGCTCGGGTGCGTTCATGGCGGTCGGCGCTTACATGGCCTACAACACCTACATCCGAATTGAAGGCATGCCTTTGATCTTGGCGCTGTTGTCGGGTGGTTTGTGCGCCACCTTGGTCGGCATTTTCTTTGGTGTGCCCAGCTTGCGCGTGAAGGGCTTGTACTTGGCTGTGGCCACTTTGGCGGCACAGTTTTTCTGCGATTGGGCTTTCTTGCGTGTCGGTTGGTTCACCAACAACAACCCCTCGGGCTCGGTCTCGGTGTCCAACCTGAACGTGATGGGTTTTGGCATCAACACACCGCTTGAAAAGTACCTGTTCTGCTTGGTCTTCTTGGTGGTGTTTGGCTTGTTGGCCAAAAACTTGGTGCGCTCGGCTATTGGCCGTGAATGGATGGCCATTCGCGACATGGACGTGGCCGCGGCGGTGATTGGCATCCGTCCGGTTTACGCCAAGCTGAGCGCCTTTGCGGTCAGCTCTTTCATCGTGGGTGTGGCGGGCGGCTTGTGGGGCTTTGTCCACTTGGGTTCTTGGGAGCCCGCGGCGTTCTCCATTGACCGTTCCTTCCAGCTGCTGTTCATGGTCATCATTGGCGGCATGGGCTCCATCATGGGCAGCTTTTTTGGTGCCGCCTTCATCGTGATCTTACCGATTTTCCTGAACCAGTTCCTGCCCTTTATGGGGGATCTGTTCGGCGTCACCATTTCTACGGCGGCTGTGTCGCACGCCGAATTCATGATCTTCGGAGCCTTGATTGTGTGGTTCCTGATCGTGGAGCCCCACGGCTTGGCCAAGCTGTGGTCGATTGCCAAACAAAAACTGCGTATTTGGCCTTTCCCTCATTGAGTTTTTATTTTTCCCCCGTGCTTCCCATTTTTTAAACAGGAGACAAACCATGAAACTTCGTCAACTCGCTCTGGCCACCACGGTGGCTGCTGCAGGTCTTGCCAGCGCGCTGGTCAGCACTGTGGCTTCTGCTCAAAACAAAGAGCAGTTCTTCCCTGTGCTGGTGTACCGCACCGGTGCTTATGCCCCTAACGGTGTGCCATTCGCCAACGGCTATGTGGACTACCTCAAGTTGGTCAACGCGCGTGGCGGTATCAACGGCGTGAAGGTCAGCTTTGAAGAGTGCGAAACCGGCTACGCCACTGACCGCGGTGTGGAGTGCTATGAGCGCCTGAAGGGCAAAAACGGTGGCGCGACCGTGTTCCAACCGCTGTCCACTGGCATCACCTTTGCGCTGACCGAAAAAGCGCCTGGCGACAAAATTCCTTTGATCACCGCAGGCTATGGCCGCAGCGAATCGGCTGACGGCGGCGTGTTCAAGTGGAACTTCCCATTGGCTGGCACTTACTGGGTGGCCGGTGACGTGATCATCCAAGACATCGCCAAAAAAGCGGGTGGTGCTGACAAACTCAAGGGCAAGCACATTGCTTTGGTTTACCACGACAGCCCGTTCGGCAAAGAAGCCATCCCTATCTTGCAAGAGCGTGCTGCCATGCACGGCTTCAAGCTCAGCCTGTTGCCTGTGACCCACCCCGGTGTGGAGCAGAAGTCCACTTGGCTGCAAATTCGCCGTGACCGCCCTGACTACGTTGTCAACTGGGGCTGGGGCGTGATGAACTCCACCTTGCTCAAAGAAGCCCAAGCGACCGGCTATCCACGCGAAAACATTTATGGCGTGTGGTGGGCAGGTGCTGAGCCCGATGTCAAAGACATCGGCATGGGCGCTAAAGGTTACAACGCCATCACCATGCAGCACGGCACCGAAAAAGGCTCTGCTGTTGTGAAAGAAGTGTTGGAGAAGTTGCACGCCAAAGGCCAAGGCACTGGCCCCAAAGACGAAGTGGGTGAAGTGCTGTACATGCGCGGTTTGTTCAGCGCCATGTTTGCGGTGGAAGGTGTGCGCCAAGCCCAAGAGAAGTACGGCAAAGGCAAAGTCATGACCGGTGAGCAAGCCCGTTGGGGTTATGAAAACCTGAACCTGACCCAGCCTAAGTTGGACGCGTTGGGCTTCAAGGGCGTGCTGCGCCCCATCTCCACCTCATGTGCTGACCACATGGGCGCCAACTGGGCCCGTATCCACACATGGAACGGCACCAAGTGGGAGTTCTCTAGCGACTGGTACCAGGCCGATGAGCAGATCATCAAGCCAATGGTGAAGGCCGCTGCCGACAAGTACGCTGCAGAGAAGAAGATCACACGTCGCTCTCCTGCAGATTGCCAGTCTTGATCTGACCCCCGGACCTGCCGTGCAAGCGGCAGGTCGTCAACTGCAGCGGGCACCTGCCCGCCAGCAGTTGCCACATGAAACCTTTGCGTGCAGCGGTTTCATGTGGCTTGAACCCCAAGAGTAAAGAAAAGGCAAAGTCCATGAGCGAGAAAAACATTGTTCTGAATGTCAATGGCATTGAGGTCATTTACAACCACGTGATCTTGGTGCTCAAGGGCGTCTCCTTGCAGGTGCCTGAGCAAGGCATCGTGGCCTTGTTGGGCGGCAACGGCGCGGGCAAAACAACTACCTTGCGCGCCATCTCTAACTTGCTGCAGGGCGAGCGTGGTGAAGTCACCAAAGGCAGCATCGAGCTGCGTGGCGAACGCATCGAAAACCTCACACCCGCAGACCTGGTGAATCGGGGCGTGGTGCAGGTCATGGAAGGCCGTCACTGCTTTGCCCACCTGACCATTGAAGAAAACCTGATGACCGGCAGCTACACCCGCACCGACAAGGGTGAGATCTCGGCCAATTTGGAAAAGGTGTACACCTATTTCCCACGCCTGAAAACGCGTCGTACTTCTCAAGCGGCCTACACCTCGGGCGGCGAGCAGCAAATGTGTGCCATTGGCCGCGCGCTCATGACCAACCCCAGCGTGATGCTGCTCGATGAGCCCTCGATGGGTTTGGCGCCTCAGATCGTGGAAGAGGTGTTCAACATCGTCAAAGACTTGAACGAGAAAGAAAAAGTCACTTTCTTGATCGCCGAGCAAAACACCAACATGGCCCTGAAGTACGCCGACTACGGCTACATCATGGAGTCGGGCCGCAT
>JBEGTA010000288.1:0-2796 GCA_041179665.1 Pseudomonadota bacterium | reverse complement strand
TTGTAGACCGTCCACTCTTGCGCGCAGCGCTCCAAGGCATCAATCGCCCGCAGCTGTGCGGGGTCACTTTGGTACCCCCGCTTTTCGAGTTCTTCTTCGTAAACTGCACGAACGGACATGAATGACTTGCTCTTCGTTTCAAAACAAAACCCGGGACCATGCCCGGGTTTTCTGGGTCTCTGAACTTTACCCCAACTGACCCGAAACGGCTGTCTCGGTTGGCACTTGGGCTTAGAAGTTCAGGGTGCGTTTGTCGACGGCCAAAGCAGCTTCTTTTGTGGCTTCGCTCAAGCTGGGGTGCGCATGGCAAATGCGCGCGATGTCTTCCGAGGAAGCCTTGAATTCCATCGCCACCACGGCTTCAGAAATCAGTTCTGAGACCTGAGGGCCGACCATGTGCACACCCAAAATTTCGTCGGTCGTGGCGTCGGCCAAGAACTTCACCATACCGGTGGTGTCGCCCAAGGCGCGGGCACGGCCGTTCGCCAAAAAGGGGAAAGTGCCGGCTTTGTAAGCCACGCCATCGGCCTTGAGTTGCTGCTCGGTACGCCCAACCCAAGCGATTTCGGGGCTGGTGTAGATGACTCAAGGAATGGTGTTGAAGTTGACATGACCGTGTTGGCCTGCGATGCGCTCGGCCACGGCAACGCCCTCTTCCTCGGCTTTGTGCGCCAGCATGGGGCCACGCACCACATCGCCAACCGCCCAAACGCCGGGCACATTGGTTTTGCAATCGGCATCAACCACGATCGCGCCGCGTTCATCAAGTTGCAGGCCAATCGCTTCGGCATTCAAACCGATGGTGTTAGGCACGCGGCCAATCGACACAATCAATTTGTCAGCCACCAACTTGATGGCTTCGCCCTTGGCGTTGGTGTAGTTGACGGTGACGTCTTTTTTGCCATTGACGATCTCGCCGACCTTGACGCCGAGTTCGATCTTCAAGCCTTGCTTGTCAAAGGCTTTTTTGGCCTCTTTGGCGATTTGCTCGTCCACCGCGCCCAGGAAGGTCGGCAGACCTTCGAGGATGGTCACGTCAGCACCTAAGCGGCGCCATACCGAGCCCATCTCCAAACCAATCACGCCAGAGCCAATCAGCGCCAACTTTTTAGGCACAGCGCCCACGCGCAGAGCACCGTCGTTCGACAACACATTGACTTCGTCAAACGGTGTGCCGGGCAAGGCACGGGCGTTTGAGCCGGTCGCGATGACGACCTGTTTGGCCGTGATGGACTCTTCGGTCTTGCCCGCCACATTGATGGTGTAACCACCCTCAGCCTTGCCAGCAAAGCTGCCGCGACCATGGAAAAAGGTGACCTTGTTCTTCTTGAACAGGTACAAGATGCCGTCGTTGTTTTGTTTCACGACGTTGTCCTTGCGGGCAATCATCTGGGCCACATCCATCTTCACGCCGGTGGCGGTGATGCCGTGCTCGGCAAAATGGTGATTGGCATGGTCAAAGTGCTCGCTGGACTGCAGCAATGCCTTGGAGGGGATGCAACCCACGTTGGTGCAGGTGCCGCCTGGGGCTGGGCCACCGGCCGCGTTTTTCCATTCGTCGATACAGGCGACTTGGAAGCCGAGTTGCGCAGCGCGAATGGCTGCGATGTAGCCACCGGGGCCACCACCGATGACGACGACGTCGAATTGTTTGCTCATGGTATTTGTCTTCTAGATGAAAAACGCCCCCATTTCAGGGGGCATTTATTACAAGGGGATCAGATGTCGAACAGCAAGCGGGCTGGGTCTTCCAGCGCCTCCTTCATGGCCACCAAGCCCAAGACAGCTTCGCGGCCGTCAATGATGCGGTGGTCGTAAGACATCGCAAAGTAGTTCATCGGGCGAACCACCACTTGGCCGTTTTCGACCATGGCGCGGTCTTTGGTGGCGTGAACACCCAAAATCGCGGACTGTGGCGGGTTGATGATCGGTGTCGACATCATCGAGCCAAAGGTGCCGCCGTTCGAGATCGAGAAGGTGCCGCCGGTCATCTCTTCGATGCCCAACTTGCCGTCGCGTGCTTTCACACCAAATTCGGCAATCTTTTTCTCGATGTCAGCAAAGCTCATTTGGTCGGCATTACGCAAGATGGGCACCACCAAACCGCGGGGCGAGCCCACAGCGATACCGATGTCAAAGTAGCCGTGGTACACGATGTCGTTGCCGTCCACAGAAGCGTTCAAGACAGGGAACTTTTTCAGGGCATGTACAGCGGCTTTGACGAAGAAGCTCATGAAGCCCAGCTTGCAGCCGTGTTCCTTCTCGAAACGCTCTTGCATGCGCTTGCGCATGTCCATGACAGGGGCCATGTTGATTTCGTTGAAGGTGGTCAAGATGGCGTTGGTCGACTGCGATTGCAGCAGACGCTCGGCCACGCGGGCACGCAGACGGGTCATGGGCACGCGCTGCTCTGGGCGGTCGCCCAGGTTCACAGCGGGAGCGGCCACTTGGGCCAGCGCCTTGGTGGGCACGCCTGTAGGAATCACAGCGGCTGTGGACTTGACGCCACCAGCCACAGCCGACAGCACATCACCTTTGGTGACGCGGCCGTCTTTGCCGGAACCGGCGACCGAGCCTGCGGCCATGTTGTTGTCGGCCATCAGCTTGGCAGCTGCGGGCATGGCCACACCGGCCATGTTGCCACCGGTGGCAGCAGCGGCCACGGGCGCAGCGGCTGGCGCGGCGGCTGCAGGAGCCGCAGCAGCGACACCGGCTTTGCCTTCGGTGTCGATGCGGGCGATCAGCTGCTCGGCAGCCACGGTGCCGCCATCGGCCACGATGATTTCGGAGATCACG
>JBEGTA010000287.1:0-3430 GCA_041179665.1 Pseudomonadota bacterium | reverse complement strand
AGGCGATGAAAATTCAAGCGGTTCATCGTTTGCTCCGCAATTCAGAATACAAGTAGGGCACCACAATGGCCGCCACCGTGGCCAACATCACCGTGGCACTGGCCGCGCCCACGCCAATCTGTCCGCGGGTGAATGCAGTGGCGTACATGAAGGTGGCCGGCAAATCGGTGGCATAACCGGGGCCCCCTGCCGTGAGCGCCATCACCAAGTCAAAGCTCTTGATGGCCAAGTGCGAAACCACCATCAAGGTGCTGAAAAACACCGGACCCAAGCTGGGCAAAATGATGCTCCAGTAGATGCGCGGCAAACTGGCGCCATCCACTTGGGCGGCCTTGATGATCGAGTCGTCAATGCCGCGCAATGCCGCTAAAAACAGCGCCATGACAAAACCCGCGCTTTGCCAAACGCCCGCGATGACAACGCAGTAAATGGCCATGTCTTGGTCGACCAGCCACTCAAATTTGAAATCGGTGAACCCCCAGCTGTGCATCAGGTGCTGCAAGCCCAGACCCGGGTTCAAGATCCACTTCCAGGCGGTGCCTGTGACGATGAACGAGATGGCCATGGGGTAGAGATAAATGGTGCGCAGTACGCCTTCACCGCGCACTTTTTGGTCCAGCAAAATGGCCAGCACCACACCCAGCGCCATAGCGCCACCAATAAAGAAGAAACCAAACACCGCCATGTTGCGCATGGCCACATAAAAGCGGTCACTGTCCATCAAGGCCACGTAGTGCTGCAGCCCGACAAAGTCGTAGTTGGGCAAGATCCGCGAAGCGGACATGGACAGGTAGCCGTTCCAAGCCATCAGGCCATAAATGAACAGCAGCGACAACACAAAGCTGGGCGCAATGACCAGCTTGGGCAGCCACGCGGCTTGCTGTTGGGAAGATGAAGACATGGGTGATCCAATCGGGTGCCAAAGAGGGCTGCAAGCTCGTGACCTGCAGCCCTTTGACTAAGGAAAGCACAAACCCCAAATGGGATTTAAAAATACAAACCCCAGATGGGTTTTTGAAAGCACAAACCCAAGTGGGTTTTGAAAGCACAAACCCGGAGGCTTGTTGGAGCCGACCACGAGGGTCGGCTCGGGGTCTTACTTGACCTTGGCGGCAGAAGCAATCTTGGCTTGCGCGTCTTTGGTGCTCATCTTGTCGTCATTCCAGAACTGGCTGACGGCGTCTTGGATGGCGCCAGAAGTGGCAGAACCAATGGCCATGCCGTGCGCCACGGAAGGCACCAGACCCCCGTTTTTAGCGGTTGCCACGAAGTCCTTCGAGCTCAGCTTGGCGCAATCGTCAAACTTGGCCAAGTCCATGTTCAAACGAACAGGGATCGAGCCCTTGTTCAGGTTGAACACTTCTTGGAAGTTGGTCGACATGATGGCCGAGGCCAGGTCTTTTTGGGCCTTGGTGTTGTCATCGTTCTTCAGCTTGAACATGGCGAACGAGTCCACGTTGAAGGTGAACGAAGAGGCGGTGCCAGGTGCGGCTGCGCAAGTGAAGTCAGCGCCGGCTTTTTTGCCAGCGGCCACGAATTCGCCCTTGGCCCAGTCACCCATCAATTGCATACCCGCTTCGCCCTTGATCACCATGGCTGTGGCCAAGTTCCAGTCGCGGCCTGGGGCGTTTTTGTCGGTGTATGACTTGACCTTTTTGAAGGTGTCGAGCACTTTGGTCATGGTGGCGCCAGTCAAAGCCGACTGGTCGAGTTGCACCAAGGCCTTTTTGTAGAAGTCAGCACCACCGACGCCCAAAGCGACGCTCTCAAATGTGGTGAAGTCTTGCCAGTTTTGACCACCGTGGGCCACGGGAATGATGCCGGCCTTTTTCAGGGCTTCGGCAGCCACAAAGAACTCATCCCAGTTGGTCGGCACTTTGGCGCCGGCCTTCTTGAAAGCGGCGTTGCTGGCCCACAACCAGTTCACGCGGTGCACGTTCACAGGGGCGGCAATGTAGTTGCCTTTGTGCTTCATCACGTTGGCCACCACGGGTGGCAACAAGGTGTCCCATTTTTCGGCTTTGGCCACATCGTCGATGTTGGCCAACACGCCTTCAGAAGCCCACTCTTGCAGAGCTGGGCCCTTGATTTGAGCGGCCGCTGGGGCATTGCCCGACACCACGCGTGACTTCAACACGGTCATGGCGTTGTCACCACCACCACCAGCAACGGCGAAGTCTTTCCAGACGTGGCCTTTGCTTTGCAAGGTGGCTTTCAAGGCGGCAGCCGATTTGGCCTCGCCACCGCTGGTCCAGTAGTGCAGCACTTCGACTTCACCTGCATGAGCGGCCATGGTCAAGACGGCTGCAGTGGCCAACAGAGTGCGTTGGAACGTTTTCAAAGTTTTCAAGGGTGTCTCCTGGTTGAGGCCAATGGCCTAAGTTGATGTACGAGGGGGGCCAAAAGGGCCTGTATTGGCCTCGACGGGCGAATATTAATATTTTGTTAATTTATTAACATTAGGTTAAACCCTAACCAGAATCCGACCTGAATTTCGACCAGAAATGCCGCTCTTGAGACCGCTATCCATTAAGCTTGCCGCCATGAAATTGCTGCTTGCCGAAGACGATGCCATGCTGGCCGATGCCCTGCAAACCCAATTGAGGGGCGCAGGCTTTACGGTGGAACATGCCCCCAATGGGGCCGTGGCGGACTATTTGCTGCAAAAAGAAAGTTTTGACATCGCCGTGCTCGACTTGGGGCTGCCGATGATGGATGGCTTGGCGGTTTTACAACATGTGCGGCAAACCCAACCGGGCTTGCCCGTGTTGTTGCTGACTGCGCGCGATTCGCTGGACGACCGCGTGGCCGGGTTTCAGGCGGGCGCCGATGACTACGTCACCAAGCCGTTTGACTTTCCAGAACTGCTGGCCCGCTTGCAGGCCCTGCTGCGCCGCAGCCAACCCACCCACACGCCGGCCTTGTTGGGCCGACTCACGCTGGACCATACGTCGCGCCGTGCGCTGGTGGGGGGCGAACCGCTGGAGTTGAGTGGCCGCGAGTGGAGCCTGCTCGAACTCTTGGTGCAGCAGCGGGACAAGGTGGTCACCAAAGACCAAATCACCCAAACCTGGGAATCGGACGGCGGTGAAGTGGGGGGCGGCAACTCGATCGAGGTGTACATCCACCGCCTGCGCCGCAAACTGGAAGATGCAGGCTTGGTGATCCGCACGGTGCGGGGTTTGGGCTATCTGCTCGAAACCAGCAACTGACATGCTGCCCCAGCACCGCGCGCCATGAACGCCAAACGCAACGCCCTTGCCGCGCCCTTTGGGCAGGCCGGTGTTTCGCTGGCGAGGCAGTTGTTGTTGTGGTTGCTGCTGCCCCAATTGGTGCTGTGGATGGCGGGTGGTGTGGCCACCTACCGTTTTGCGGCGGGCTACGCCAACGAGGCCATCGACGCCAGTTTGCTGCAAGCCAGCCGCTCTTT
>JBEGTA010000286.1:0-3394 GCA_041179665.1 Pseudomonadota bacterium | reverse complement strand
GCATCGGTCATGGCGTTGAAGAAGTCAGGCATCAAGACCCCCGCCGACTTGACTGGCAAAAAACTGGGTGCGCCCGTTTTTGACGCAGGCCGTCGCGCATTCCCCATCTTCCAAAAAGCCAACGACATTGGCAACGTGGCTTGGACCGCAATGGACCCCCCATTGCGTGAAACCATGTTGGTGCGTGGCGATGTCGATGCCATCACCGGCTTCACCTTCACCTCGTTGCTCAACATCGAAGCCCGTGGTGTGAAGGCCGCCGATGTGGTGGTCATGCAATACCCAGACTTTGGCGTGAAGTTGTATGGCAACGCCATCATTGCTTCGCCCAAAATCTTGAAGGAAAACCCCGCTGCCGTGAAAGCGTTTTTGAGCGCGTTCACCAAAGGTGCCAAGGACGTGATCGCCAACCCTGCAGCGGCCATCGAGACCGTGAAAGCGCGTGACGGCATCATCAACGTCGAACTCGAAACCCGCCGTTTGCAATTGGCCATCGACACCGTGATCAACAGCCCATCGGCGCGCGCCGAAGGTTTTGGCCAGGTCAATGGTCCTCGCTTGACGCTGATGGCCTCTCAAGTGTCTGACGCTTTCAGCACCAAAACACGTGTGAAAGTGGACGACATCTGGAATGGTTCTTTCTTGCCATCGACCAAAGAGTTGGACATCTTGCCCAAGCCAAAGAAGTAATGCACAGGGGTGCTGGCGGGGCCTTGGCCCAACCCGCACCCTGAACGCTGCAGCCCACAGCGCAGCCCAAAACCCACTTCAGCCCTTCACGAGCCAGTGGGTTTTTAAAGGGCCCTCTTTGTATACACTTTCGAACACCATTCAAAGACCACTTATGTCACAAGAAGCCTTCGTCGATTTTCAGAATGTCTGGCTGGCCTACAACGACGAGTTGCTGGCGCAAAACCACTTTGCCGTCGAAGACATCAACCTGCAGGTCAAACAAGGCGAGTTCATCGCCATCGTGGGCCCTTCGGGCTGCGGCAAATCCACCTTCATGAAGCTCACCACCGGCCTGAAGATGCCCAGCAAAGGAAAGATTTTGGTAGACGGACAACCGGTCACCGGCCCGCTCAAAATCAGTGGCATGGCGTTTCAGGCTTCCTCGCTGTTGCCTTGGCGCACCACCCTCGACAACGTCTTGTTGCCGCTTGAAATTGTGGAGCCCTTCCGCTCCAATTTCAAAGAAAAAAAGGCCGAGTACATCGAGCGCGCCCGCAAACTGCTGAACACCGTGGGCCTGGGCGGTTATGAAGACAAGTTTCCTTGGCAACTGTCGGGTGGCATGCAACAACGCGCCAGCATTTGCCGCGCCCTGATTCACGAACCCAAGATGCTGCTGCTCGACGAGCCCTTTGGCGCGCTCGACGCGTTCACCCGCGAAGAGTTGTGGTGCATCTTGCGTGACCTGTGGACCGAGCAAAAGTTCAACGTCATCTTGGTCACCCACGACCTGCGCGAGTCGGTCTTTTTGGCCGATACGGTTTACGTGATGAGCAAGAGCCCGGGCCGTTTTGTGGTCAAGAAAGAAATCGATTTGCCGCGTCCGCGTGACCTCGAAATCACCTACACCCCCGAATTCACCAACATCGTGCACGAGCTGCGCGGCCACATCGGGGCCATGCGCAAAACCGGCGCCACCATCAACCAATAAGCCAGAGTCTCACCATGAAACAAAAATCTCTCGAAAGCTGGTCCCCCTGGGTGTTGTTGGTGTTGAGCTTGCTGATCTGGGAAGGCTTGTGCCGCGCCTTTCAGGTCTCGGAGTTTGTCTTCCCCAGCCCTTGGCGCATTGCCCAACAAACCGTTGAATACCGCGACGTGATTGCGGGCCACGCTTGGCGCACCTTTTGGGTGACCATGGTGGGCTTTGGCATTGCCATTGTGGTGGGTGTCTTGCTGGGCTTTGTGATTGGCAGTTCGCGGCTGGCCTATGCGGCGGTTTACCCCCTCATGACAGCCTTCAACGCCTTGCCCAAAGCAGCGTTTGTGCCGATCTTGGTGGTGTGGTTTGGCATCGGCATTGGCCCGGCCATTCTCACGGCATTTCTCATCAGCTTTTTTCCGATCATGGTGAACATCGCCACGGGTTTGGCCACGCTGGAGCCCGAGCTCGAAGACGTGCTGCGCGTGTTGGGCGCCAAGCGTTGGGATGTGTTGGTCAAAGTGGGCCTGCCCCGCTCGATGCCTTACTTTTATGGCTCGCTCAAAGTGGCCATCACGCTGGCCTTTGTCGGCACCACCGTGTCTGAGATGACCGCCTCGAACGAAGGCATTGGCTACCTGCTGATTTCAGCCGGCTCGGCCATGCAAATGGGCTTGGCGTTTTCGGGCCTGGTGGTCGTGGGCGCCATGGCCATGTTGATGTACGAGTTGTTCAGCTACATCGAGAAGCACACCACCGCCTGGGCACACCGCGGCTCACAAGGCGAGTGATCGGCCATCGCATGACTTGTCTGGGCTGAGGGCATGACCTGGCACGCCAGTTTGCAACTGGACTACACCTGCGAATCCAACCGCAGCGTGGCGCGCTACCTGCACCAAGGACCGCTGCGCATTTTGCAAAGCCTGTATCCCGAAGGCGATGCGATTTGTCACAACGTGCTGGTCCACCCGCCCAGCGGCTTGGTGGGCGGCGACACGCTGGACATGCAGGTCAGCGTGGGGCCGGGCGCACATGGCTTGGTCACCACACCCGGGGCGACGCGGTTTTACCGCTCTGAAGCTGGGCTTGCCACGCAACAAGTCAAGGCCCAAGTGGCCGCGGGTGGACGCCTCGAGTGGCTGCCCCTCGAGGCGATTGCCTACAACGGCTGTGATGCCCTCAACCGCGCAGAATTTGATTTGGCTTCCGGGGCCGAAATGATGGCCTGGGACATCACAGCGCTGGGCTTGCCCGCAGCCGACTTGCCATTTGAGCAAGGCCAGTTTCGTCAACACATTGAGGTCGCGGGCGCTTGGCTAGAGCGCGGCACATTGAACGCCGAAGACACCCGCCTGATGAACAGCCCGCTGGGCATGGCGGGTCAACGCTGCATGGCCTCGCTGGTGTTTGCCAGCGGCAGCGCCCTCGCGCCAGAGCGCACCGATCGAGCTTTGGCCCTTGCACGCGAATGCATCGAAGCCTCCACGCTGCACCTGTCGGCCGGCGCCACCTCACCGCACCCACAAATCATGGTGCTGCGCGTGCTGTCCCCCGTCACCGAACCCACCGTGCAATTGCTGCGCGAAGTTTGGGCCGCATGGCGGCAAGAAATGTGGGGTTTGTCGGGGACTTTGCCCCGCTTGTGGAATCTTTGAGAATTGAGATAGACCGGCAGTCAATGTCAGCTAAAGGCTGTTTTCTGTCTTTCAAGCGGCGCCATTGCCTGTCAAGTTCGCAGCG
>JBEGTA010000285.1:0-3806 GCA_041179665.1 Pseudomonadota bacterium | reverse complement strand
CCTTTCACCATGGGTGGCCAAGAGGCAGTGGCGCCTGCCATGCAAGCAGCGCCTTTGGCGACCAGCGGCATGAACACGCCTGCCATCTGGCGCAGCAACCGCACCCACGCAGCCGCTCGTGTGGACGGCATGGCCAACGCTGGCATGGACGACATCGAGATCCCTGCTTTCTTGCGCAAGCAGGCCGACTGATCGGTAGTCTCGAAGGAAAATAATGGTGCTTTGGGGTCAGACAGGGAAGGGCCTGTCTGACCCCTTTTTCCGTGGAAACAACTGATTTCCTCGACAGAACAGTCCAATTTTTCGGCCATTAAAATAAGCACATGCTCGCTCAACGCACTCTCAAAACCTTGACCAAAGCCGTCGGCGTGGGCTTGCACAGTGGCCAGCGCGTGGAGCTGACTTTGCGTCCGGCAGCGCCCAACACCGGCATTGTGTTTCGCCGTGTGGATTTGCCAGAGCCGGTCGATATTCCGGTCAACGCCGAAGCCGTCACCGACACCCGATTGGCCTCCACCATTTCGTCAGGTCAAGCCAAAGTGTTGACGGTGGAGCACCTGATGTCGGCTTGCGCGGGTTTGGGCATTGACAACCTGTATGTGGACATCACCGCTGAAGAAGTCCCGATTCTGGACGGCTCGGCCTCTTCCTTTGTTTTTCTGCTGCAAAGCGCCGGGGTGGTTGAACAGGCCGCGCCCAAGCATTTTTTGCGCGTGCTCAAGACGGTCGAAGTGTCTGAGGGTGAAGGCCAAAACATCAAGTGGGCCCGACTCACGCCGTACCATGGTTACAAGCTGAGTTTTGAAATCGATTTTCGGCACCCCGCGGTCGACTCCACTGGACAACAGGTGGTGTTTGACATGTCTGAGGGGGTTTATGCCCGCGACATCGCCCGCGCGCGCACCTTTGGTTTCACCAAAGACGTCGAAATGTTGCGCGCCAACGGCTTGGCCTTGGGCGGTGGGTTGGACAATGCCATCGTGATGGACGATTACCGCGTGCTGAACGCGGATGGTTTGCGCTACGACGACGAGTTCGTCAAACACAAAATTTTGGACGCCATGGGCGACCTCTACATCTTGGGCAAGCCCATGCTGGCGGCCTACAGTGCGTTTCGTTCAGGCCATGCCATGAACAACCGCTTGCTGCGTGAACTCTTGTCACAACCCGACGCCTACGAAGTGGTGACGTTTGACAAAGCCAGCGAAGCACCCCAAGGCTTTGCTGCGCTCCAGCCCGCTTGGTGATGCAGCGCACCACGCACCTGCTGTATTTGCACGGGTTTCGATCGTCGCCGCGCTCAGTGAAAGCCCAAAAAACGGCAGAGCGCATGCGCACCCAATACCCTCAAGTGGTATGGTGCTGTCCCGCATTGCCAGCGTCTCCCAAGCAAGCCCTGCAAGAGGTGATGGCGCTGGTGGCCGATTGGCCGCGTGACCGCATGGCGATCATCGGTTCTTCTCTTGGTGGTTTTTATGCGTCTTGGCTGTCCGCAAAATGGGGTTGTCCAGCGGTCTTGCTCAACCCCGCGGTGCATCCCGCGCGAGATTTGGCCAAGTACATTGGCGAGCATCCAGCTTGGCACGAGCCGACAGAAAAAATCTATTTTGACGCGGCCTATGTGCAAGAGCTGACCGAACTCGAAGCCCATGCGGCATCTGCCCAACCGCCAACCTTGGCTTTGATCGCCAAGGGCGATGAGGTGTTGGACTGGAGAGAAATGCTGGCCAGACACCAAGCGGGCCAAGTGCGCCTGATTGAGGGCAGTGACCATGCGCTGACGGATTTTGACGACTACTGGCCCGAAATATCGCAATTTCTTCGGTTGGCGTGAGCCATTGCCCCTGCAAAGGCTGAGGCGCATGGGAAAATCGCGCCATGTACGTATTATTTGAAGAAGCCGGCAAATTCATGGCCGGTCGGATCTTGTCCGAAGCCGAGGCTTCTGCGCAAGTCGAACTCGACTCGGGCAAACGGGTCAAAGTCAAAGCTGCTCAAATGTTGCTTAAATTCGACAAGCCGACCCCCAGCGCGTTGTTGAGCGAGGCGGCAGCGGTGAGCCAAAGCATCGAGTTGGCCTTGGCTTACGAATTTGCTTCCGATGAAGAATTTGGTTTTGCCGACTTGGCCAAAGATTACTTCAGCGATGCCGCCACCACGGTGCAACAAGTCGCCGCATTGATGCGCTTGCATGAAGCGCCGCATTATTTCCGTCGCGCCGGCAAAGGCCGATACCGCAAAGCCCCCGCAGAAATCGTGCAGCAGGCTTTGCTGGCGATTGAGAAAAAGAAGCAAGTGCAGGCGCAAATTGAGGCTTGGGCCGCAGACCTGGTGGCCGGCATTTGCCCCGAGCCAGTGCGCGAGCAGTTGTACAAAATTTTGTTCCGCCCCGACAAAAACACCGCCGAGTACAAGGCGGTGGTCGAAGCCAGTAAATCCAGCCAAACGCCGCCACTCGAGTTGCTGCAAAAGGCGGGGGCCATCGCCTCGGCTTGGGATTTTCATTGGCAACGTTTCTTGTTTGATTTGTTTCCCAAGGGCACCGGATTCCCAGCGTTGCAAGCGCCGCCCATTCAAGATGAATTGCCACTGGCCTCCGTGCAGGCCTTCTCGATTGACGACTCCCACACCACCGAAATTGACGATGCCTTGTCATTGCAAGGCCTGGGCACCGGGACCGTCACCGTGGGCATTCACATTGCGGCTCCTGGGCTGGCCTTGAAGCCAGGCAGTGCCATCGACCAATTGGGTCGACAGCGTTTGTCCACCGTGTACATGCCGGGTTACAAAATCACCATGCTGCCCGACAGCGTGGTGCAGGCCTACACCTTGATGGAGGGGCGCGATTGCCCAGCAGTGTCGTTGTATGTCACTTTCAGTGAAAGCGACTTGACGGTCCAGAGCGCCGAAACCCGGTTGGAGCGGGTGCCCATTGTGGCCAACTTGCGGCACGACCAACTCGATCAGACCATCACCCGAGAGTGGCTTGAAAACGAAGCGTCTGAAACCCCTGTCGATTTGCCGGTGGAGCGATCCACACTGGCATTCTTTTGGCGTTTGGCGCAAACCCTCAAGGCCCGCCGTGAGGTGGTGCGAGGCAAGCCGGAAAGTTTCAACCGACCGGATTACAGCTTCAAGTTGGATCGTCCCAGCAACGAGGCGCCGCCAAAGGGCGATGAAACCGTGTTGATTGGGGTGCGCCAACGGGGCTCGCCGCTCGACTTGATGGTGGCCGAGGCCATGATTTTGGCCAACAGCACATGGGGCCAATGGCTGGCCAGCTTGGGCGTGCCGGGGATTTATCGCAGCCAAGCCAGCATGGCACCGGGCGTGAAGGTGCGCATGGGCACCAAGGCCTTGCCGCACGCGGGTATTGGTGTGCCCAGCTACGCGTGGAGCACGTCGCCGCTGCGCCGCTACACCGATTTGGTGAACCAGTGGCAAATCATTGCCTGTGCCCAACACGGTGCGACCGCAGCACTGGCGGCGCCGTTCAAGCCCAAAGATGCCGAGTTGTTCTCCATCATCAGTGCGTTTGACGCCACCTACAGCGCCTACAACAGCGTGCAGTCCAGCATGGAGCGCTATTGGACCTTGTGCCATGTGCAGCAACAGGGCATCGAGGAGTTGGAAGCCAGTTTGGTGAAGGAAATGGGCGGCGGCATTTGGTTGGTGCGCGCCGACACACTGCCGCTCATGTTCAGCGTCATGGGGGCTCAGGGCTTGGCGCGCGGCGCTCGGGTGCGCGTGAAATTGGGCGCGGTTGATTTGATGGCATTGGATGTGCATGGCACCGTGACCGCGCA
>JBEGTA010000284.1:0-4967 GCA_041179665.1 Pseudomonadota bacterium | reverse complement strand
TTGGGCTTCATTGGTTTGGTGGCTCGCGCCGCATATGTCCAAGTTATTGCCAACGATTTTTACATTGAGCAAGGCCAAGTCCGTTTTGCCCGAACGCTGTCCTTGCCGGCCAATCGTGGTCGTGTGATGGATCGGCATGGGGTGTTGTTGGCTTCGAGCGTCCCGGCGCCCAGCATTTGGGCCAATCCAGAAGACATCGATCGCGATCCTGCCAAGCTGCGCGAATTGGCGCGCTTGCTGGGCATGACGCCTGCCGAGTTGAACAAGAAACTCAAGGACGACGAGAAAACATTTGTTTGGTTGCGCCGCCAATTGGATGAACCGGTGGCCAAACAAGTTTTGGCATTGGGCATCAAAGGGGTCTACGACATCAAGGAATACAAGCGTTTGTATCCCGAAGGTGAAGCGGCGGCCCACATTGTGGGCTTCACCAATGTGGAAGACCAAGGACAAGAGGGCGTGGAGTTGGTTTTCCAAAAACAACTCGCTGGCAAGCCGGGTTCACGTCGTGTCATCAAAGACCGATTTGGCCGTGTGGTTGAGGACGTGGGTGAAGCCGTGCCCCCCGTGGATGGCGAAGACCTGCAACTGAGCATTGACAGCAAAGTGCAGTTTTTTGCTTATCAGCGGCTGCGTGAAGCGGTGCTCGAAAACAAAGCCAAAGCCGGTAGCGTGGTGGTGCTGGACGCGCAGTCGGGTGAGATTTTGGCACTCGCCAACTACCCCAGCTATTCACCCGACAAACGCGTGAACTTGAGCGGCGAGCAACTGCGCAACCGCGCCTTGACCGACACCTTTGAGCCCGGCTCAACCATGAAACCTTTTGCTGTGGCGCTGGCCATTGAAAAAGGCTTGGTCAAGCCCGAAACGCCCATCCAGACAGCCCCCGGCCGGATCACCATCACCGGCTCGACCATCACCGATGCACATCCCCATGGGGTGCTCTCGGTGAACGAGGTGATTCAAAAATCCAGCAACGTGGGCACAGTCAAGATCGCCATGCAAATGGAGCCCCGCGAAATGTGGGAGATGTTTGCCCATGTGGGCTTTGGTCAAAAACCGCAATTGCCTTTCCCCGGCGTGGTCAGTGGCCGTTTGCGTCCATACAAAACTTGGCGTCCGATTGAGCAAGCCACCATGAGCTATGGCTATGGCATCTCGAGCAGCTTGTTCCAAGTGGCCCGGGCCTACACCGTGTTTGCGCGCGATGGCGAAGTGGTGCCCGCCACCTTGATGAAGGCCGAGAACCAAGTGGCGGGTGTGCGCGTGATCAGCGTTGAAAACGCCAAGGCCATGCGCAAGATGCTGCAAATGGCCGCAGGCCCTGGCGGCACGGCACAAAAGGCTCAGACGATTGGCTATTCGGTGGGTGGAAAAACCGGTACTGCCCACAAGCAAGAGGGCAAAGGCTACGCGGGCAAAAAGTACCGCGGGTTTTTTGTGGGCATGGCGCCCATTGAAGCGCCTCGCATTGTGGTGGCGGTGATGATCGACGAGCCCAGCAACGGGCGTTATTACGGCGGCGATGTGGCCGCTCCGGTGTTCAGTCAAACCGTGCAGCAAACTTTGCGCTTGATGGGGGTGCAGCCCGACATGGCCGTGAAGCCTCAGATCGTGGCGCAATCGGTCGAGGAGTCGTTTTGATGCAGATGCTGCATAACGCCCCTGAAGCTGCCCGTTGGTTGCGCGCCCGCGTGACCGGTGAATTGCGCACCGACAGCCGTTTGGTCGGCGCAGGGGATGCGTTCATCGCGTGGCCTGGCGCGGCCACCGATGGGCGTCAGTATTTGGCGCAAGCTTTGGCCCAAGGCGCCAGCGCTTGCTTGCTCGAAGACGAAGGCCATGCACAGTGGCTGCAAGCCTTGCCCGCAGAAAAGGCAGGTACCGAGCGCTTGGCTGTCATGAAGGGGCTCAAGGCGCAGACCGGATGGGTTGCGGACGCTTATTACGAGCAACCCAGCCAGAATCTGAATGTGTTAGCGGTGACTGGAACCAATGGCAAAACATCCACCGCATGGTGGCTGGCGCAGGCGCTGTCATCACCCGCCCTCGGCCAAGGTTGCGGCTTGGTGGGCACTTTGGGTGTGGGCCAGTTGCCCGATTTGGTGTCTACCGGCATGACCACCCCAGACCCTGTTTTGCTGCAGCGTCAATTCAGGTTGTTTGCCGATCAGGGCTTGACGCACTGCGCCATCGAGGCCTCGTCCATTGGTTTGTCGGAACACCGCTTGGACGGCACGCACATTCGCGTGGCGGTCTTCACCAATTTCACGCAAGACCACTTGGACTACCACGGCGACATGGCCAGTTATTGGGCGGCCAAAGAAGCCTTGTTCAGCTGGCAAGGTTTGCAGGCGGCCGTCATCAATATTGACGATCCCAAGGGCGCCATGTTGGCCCAGCGATTGGCCAATTCGGGTTTGCAAATTTGGACTTGCTCGCGGCAAGAAAAGGCGCGCTTACAAGCCCGCGCTTTGCCCAGTGCCAGCGGTTTGGTGTTTGAGGTGATCGAAGGCGCCGATGTGCAAACACTGCACACCGGGCTGATGGGCGACTACAACATCGACAACTTGTTGGGCGTGTTGGGCAGTTTGCGTGCTTTGGGTTTTGACTTGAAGCAGGCCATCCAAGCCTGTGCAAATTTGACGGCAGTGCCCGGACGCATGCAGCGCGTGCAAGTTGCTGATGCAGATTCGACAACCGAGCAGCCCTTGGTGGTGGTGGATTACGCCCACACCCCCGATGCCGTGACCCACGCGCTGATCGCTTTGCGTGCACAGGCCATGGCGCGGGGCGGTCGTTTGTGGTGTGTGGTGGGCTGTGGGGGTGACCGCGATGCGCTCAAACGCCCCTTGATGGCCGCCGCCGCGGAGCATGCATCTGACCGCTTGGTGTTGACCAGCGATAACCCTCGATCTGAGTCGCCAGAAGCCATCTTGGCCGACATGGTGAAAGGCTTGAGCCGTCCTGAGCAGGCCCGGGTGTTGGTGGACCGCGCCGTGGCCATTGCACAGGTTGTAGCCGAAGCCTCATCCCATGATGTTGTTTTGTTGGCCGGCAAAGGCCATGAGACGGTGCAAGAAATTGGCGGCGCACGCATGCCTTTTTCGGATGTGTTGCAAGCTCAACGGGCCTTGCAAGTGCGCGCCGCAAACGCAACAGGAGTCGCCGCATGACTGCGATGAACTCCAAAATGAACTTCAAGCTGGCATTGGCCTTGGGCTGGCTGAGCCAAGTGCGCGGCCTGAACATCGAGTCGGTGCAGGTGGACCGGGTCCACACCGACAGCCGCAGTCTGCAAACCGGTGATTTGTTTGTTGCCTTGCGCGGCGAGCGGTTTGACGGCAACCAGTTCATTGCACAGGCCAAGGCGCAAGGTGCTGTGGCGGTGCTCTGCGAAGCGTCGGGCGAAGCTGTGGCGGTGGCCAATGGCTTGCCTGCTTTGGTGGTGCCCGATGCGCGCATCGCCTTGGGTGAGTTGGCGGCAGGTTGGCGCGCGCAGTTTGATTTGCCCTTGATTGCCGTCACAGGCAGCAACGGCAAAACCACGGTGACGCAAATGATCGCCTCGATCTTGCGTGCCTATGCCGCTGAAGGCGCACTGTCCACCCAAGGCAATTTGAACAATGACATTGGCGTGCCCTTGACGCTGTTGAACTTGCGCGCCCATCACCGCATCGCGGTGGTCGAGCTGGGCATGAACCATCCGGGCGAAATCGCCTACTTGGCCAACTTGGCGCGGCCCACCGTGGCGGTGGTCAACAACGCCCAACGCGAGCACCAAGAATTCATGGGCACAGTCGAAGCCGTGGCTTATGAAAACGGGGCCGTCTTGCAGGCGCTGCCCGCGCATGGTGTGGCCGTGTTCCCTGCAGATGAGGTGTTTTCGCTGGTGTGGCAAAGCTTGGCCGGTGACCGGGTGCAGCGCACGTTCGCATTGGCACTGTCCGACGCTCAGCAGGGCGTCCATGCGCAAGTTAAAACCGATCTCCATGCAGCCTTGGTGTCTTGGCAATCGGGCGCTTGGCAATTCACCCTCAAAACCGCAGAAGGCACCGCGCCCGTGCGTTTGCACATTGCAGGGCGACACAACGTGAAAAATGCTTTGGCTGCCAGCGCTTGTGCTTTGGCCGCAGGCGTGTCGTTGGCTGCGGTGGCGCAGGGCTTGCAGGCATTTGAGCCCGTCAAGGGCCGCTCTCGCGCCTTGCTCTTGCGCATGCCCCATGCGGACATGAATCTGGTCGATGACACCTACAACGCCAACCCCGACTCGGTGCGCGCGGCGATCGCCGTGTTGGCTGAATTGCCCGCACCCCGTTTGCTGGTGTTGGGGGACATGGGCGAAGTGGGCAACCAAGGCCCCGAGTTCCATGCGGAAGTTGGGGCTTATGCCGCTGAATGCGGCATTGAGGCGCTTTACACCTTGGGCGAGTTGTCGGTGCATGCCGCCAAAGCGTTTGGCCCGGCGCGCCACTTTGACAGCATGGATACGTTGTTGAACGCTGTCACATCACAGGTACAGAGTTTCCAAAGTGTGGTGGTGAAAGGCTCGCGCTTCATGAAGATGGAGCGCGTGGTCGAAGCCTTGGTGTCCCTGCCTTCAGCCCCAGAAAAAATGGCCAATAACGATCATAAAGGGGCTGTACATGCTGCTTAGTTTGGCGCAATGGTTGCAGAGTTTGTCGCCCGAATGGGGCTTCCTGCGCGTTTTTCAATACATCACATTCCGTGCGGTGATGGCGGCGATGACCGCCTTGTTGATTGGTTTGGCGGCCGGGCCTTGGGTGATTCGGCGCCTGACAGCGCTCAAGATTGGTCAGCCGATTCGCGGTTATGGCATGGAGTCGCATCTGACCAAGAGCGGCACGCCCACCATGGGCGGTGTGTTGATCTTGTTGTCCATCGCTATTTCTACCTTGTTGTGGTTTGACTTGTCCAACCGCTTTGTCTGGATTGTGTTGGTTGTG
>JBEGTA010000283.1:0-4049 GCA_041179665.1 Pseudomonadota bacterium | reverse complement strand
CCCAGACCTTGCTGGCGTGTCTCTTTGAGCATGGCCTTGAGTTGGGTGGGCGTGCTGGGCAAATCGCGGCGTCCCACTTTGCGGGCCAGCGCCAATTCTTCTTCGATCATGGGGGCTGTTTTGTCGGCCGCGCCCCCGTGGCTGACAAAGGCGGCAAAGCAGCGCCCGGTGGCCGATGACAAGAGGGGCATCACATCGCCCAAACGCAAACTGACCGGCATGGCCAAAGGTGTTTCTTGCCAGTGCACCAAGGTGGGCCCGCGGTTGCCCCAGACGGCCAGCGCCATGGTGTGGCCGGTCGCCTCAATCACGGCGGGCAAACGCTCGCGCGCCATCTTCACCGCATCGAGGCGCGACAACGTGGCCAAGCCCAAGCGCAAAGTGGCGGGCCCGAGTTCGTAGCGGGTGCTGCTGCTGTCTTGCAGCACCAGACCCAAGCGCTGAAAGCTGACCAGATAGCGGTGGGCTTTGGCAGCACTCATGTGGGCGGCGGCGGCCAGGTCGCGCAGCATCAATGGCGCAGGGGCTTGGGCCAGCACGTCCAGCAGCGCAAAACCCACCTCCACCGACTGAATGCCGGCGCGTTCTCGTTCGCTTTCTTGGGGGTGTGAGGCTGTGCTGTCGGTGTCCATATCGCCTAAAATCCGGTTTCGTTTAGTTAAACGGGTTTAACAATGCGTAACTTCTCGGTGGTGCACACTGTAGCCCATTGCGACCCGAACGGACACATTCCACATGAAATTGGCGACCTACAAAGACGGCTCACGCGACGGACAACTGGTGGTGGTCTCGCGCGACCTGAGCACGGCACATTATGCGACTGGCATCGCCAACCGACTGCAGCAAGTGTTGGACGACTGGAACTTCTTGGCCCCTCAGCTGGAAGACCTGTACACCACCTTGAACCAAGGCAAGGCCCGGCACGCATTTCCGTTTGACCCCGAGCGCTGCATGGCGCCCTTGCCCCGCGCTTTTCAGTGGGCCGACGGCTCGGCCTATTTGAACCATGTGGAGTTGGTGCGCGCCGCTCGCAACTCAGAGGTGCCCAGCAGTTTTTACACCGACCCTTTGATGTACCAAGGCGGCAGTGATGACTTTATCGGGCCTTGCGACCCGGTGGTGTGCGCCAGCGAGGAGTTTGGCATCGACTTTGAAGCCGAGATCGCGGTCATCACCGGCGATGTCCCGATGCAAACCCAAGCCGACGAGGCCATTGAAGGGGTGCGCCTCATCATGCTGGCCAACGATGTGAGCCTGCGCAATTTGATTCCCAACGAGTTGGCCAAAGGTTTTGGGTTTTTTCAAAGCAAGCCCGCGACGGCCTTCAGCCCGGTCGCTATCACGCCCGATGAATTGGGCGAGGCGTGGCAAGGTGGTCGCGTGCACCTCACGCTGCAGTCCACTTGGAATGGTCGCAAGGTGGGCATGTGCGAGGCCGGTCCTGAGATGACGTTTCACTTTGGGCAACTGATCGCGCACATTTGCAAAACCCGCAATGTGCGGGCCGGCTCCATCGTGGGCAGTGGTACGGTGAGCAACAAAAGCGTTGAGCACAACGGCCAGCGTGAATGGCCCAAAGGCTACAGCTGCATCGCGGAGAAGCGCGCCATCGAAACCATTTTGGATGGCCAACCCAGCACCGAGTTCATGAAGTTCGGTGACACCATCCGCATCGAGATGAAGGGCTTGAACGGCGAGAGCTTGTTCGGGGCCATCGCGCAAGAGGTGGTGCCCCTCCTGCGTGACTGAGGCTCGGGGCGTCAAGCGCCCAGCTTCTTCATGAGCAATGCATTCACTTGGGCCGGATTGGCTTTGCCTTTGCTGGCTTTCATGATCGGGCCAACCAAACCATTCAAGGCTTTGGCATTGCCGGCCTTGAACTCTTCCACGTTTTTCGGGTTGGCGGCCAACACCTCATCGATGATTTTTTCCAACTCGCCGGTGTCGTTCATCTGCTTGAGGCCTTTGGCTTCGATGAGGGCATCGACATCGCCTTCGCCGCTACCGGAGGGGCCTTCTTTATTCCACAGCCCTTCAAACACTTGCCGTGCTGCGTTGTTGCTGATGGTGTTGTCGCTGATCCGGCCAATCAAGGCGGCCAATTGCGCGGCACTCACGGGCGCTTGCTCAATGGCCAACTCACTCGCGTTCAAGCGCCGTGAAACCTCGCCCATGATCCAGTTGCTGGCCAGCTTGGCTTGGCCACAGGCTTTGGCCGTGGCTTCAAAGTAGGCAGCCACCGCTTTGCTTTGTGTCAGTTGCGTGGCGTCGTATTCGGGCAAAGCATAGTCGCGCATGAAGCGCTCGGCCATGACCCGTGGCAACTCGGCCATCTCGCCTTTGACGCGCGCCACCCAATCACGGCCAATCACCAGAGGTGGCAGGTCGGGGTCGGGAAAGTAGCGGTAATCGGCGGCATCTTCTTTGGTCCGCATGGCCCGGGTTTCGCCCGTGTCGGGATCAAACAGCACCGTGGCTTGCTGGATGCTGTGACCGTCTTCAAGTTGGTCAATTTGCCAGCGCACCTCGAAGTCGATGGCTTGCTGCATGAACTTGAAGCTGTTCAAGTTTTTGATTTCGCGGCGCGTGCCCAGCGCTTGGCCGGGTTTGCGCACCGACACGTTGGCATCGCAACGGAAACTGCCTTCTTGCATGTTGCCGTCGCAAATGCCCACCCAGGTGACAATTTTGTGCAGTTCTTTGGCGTAGGCCACGGCTTCAGCGCTGCTGCGCATGTCAGGCTGGGTCACGATCTCCAGCAAGGGCGTACCCGCGCGGTTCAAGTCGATGCCGCTTTGGCCAATGAAGTCTTCGTGCAACGATTTGCCCGCGTCTTCTTCGAGGTGAGCGCGTTCTAAGCGCACCGTTTTGCGCACGGTCTCTTGCCCTTCTTCCAGGAAGAAAGTGACCTCGCCGCCTTGCACCACCGGAATCTCGAACTGGCTGATTTGGTAGCCCTTGGGCAAGTCGGGGTAGAAGTAGTTTTTGCGCGCAAAAATGCTGCGCTCGGCGATGTGCGCGTTGACCGCCAAACCAAATTCAATGGCCCGTTCCACCGCGCCGATGTTCATGACGGGAAGGGTGCCGGGCAGGGCCATGTCCACTGCGCAGGCTTGCGTGTTGGGTTCTGCACCAAAAGCCACCGAAGCGCGGCTAAAAATTTTGCTTTGGGTCGAGAGTTGGGCGTGGGTCTCGAAGCCGATGACGACTTCATAACCTTGGACGAGTTTGCTCATGGTTGGGCTCCTGCCGAGCCGCCCCAAAGGCGCCCAGCAGCCCCTTGGGGGGCAGTGAATACACGAAGTGATGAAGGCGAGGACATCATTTGATCCCCTCGGGCTGGCGAAGGTGGAAATCGGTGGCCAGTTGCAGGCGGTGTGCGGCGTTTAGCAGCTGGCCTTCCTTGAAATAGTTGCCAATCAGTTGAAGGCCCACGGGCATGCCGCCTGCGCCAAATCCGGCGGGCACGCTCATGCCCGGCAAACCCGCCAAAGAAGCGGGCAGCGTGAAGATATCGGCCAAGTAATCGGCGACCGGGTCGTTGGCGTTTTCGCCCAGCTTCCAGGCCACAGTTGGGGCCACAGGGCCGGCGATCACATCGCATTGCTGGAAGGCGTTTTGGAAATCGTCGGCGATCATGCGGCGAATCTTTTGCGCTTGCAGGTAATACGCGTCGTAATACCCATGGCTCAGCACATAGGCCCCAGTCATGATGCGGCGCTTGACTTCGCTGCCAAAACCTTCGGCACGGGTTTTTTTGTACATGTCCACCAAGTCGGTGAAATCTTTCGCGCGGTGGCCAAACTTCACGCCGTCAAATCTGCTCAGGTTCGAGCTGGCTTCGGCAGGGGCAATGATGTAGTACACCGGAATGGACAGTTCGGTGCGCGGCAAGCTGATGGGCACCAACTTGGCGCCGAGCTTTTCGTATTCGCGCAATGCACCATCGACGGCAGCACGCACATCGGCCGCCAAGCCTTCGCCAAAAAACTCTTGGGGAATGCCAATGCGCAGGCCTTCCAGCGAGCCATTCAATGTGCGGGTGAAGT
>JBEGTA010000282.1:0-2978 GCA_041179665.1 Pseudomonadota bacterium | reverse complement strand
CGTGGCGCACCATGCGGTCAATCTCGTAGTTGCGGGTGCTGCGCGAGTTGGTCGCGGTTTTGGTGCCCGCTTCGTTGGTTTGGTTGGTGGCGGTGTCGGTGGTCGTGGTGGGCGGCTGAGGTGCGGTGTTGGACAACGCGCCGGGCACGCCTTGGGCGTCTTTCAGGGTGTTGTTGTCTTGGCTCAGCGACTCAGAACGGGTCTTGGGGCCTTTTTCGCCGCGGTCAAAGTCTTCGCTGGTGATTTCAGTCTGGGTGAAATCCAGCGTCATGTTCACTTGCGAACGCACATTGGAGTCGCCCACGATGGGTGAGAGGATTTGCACCACGCGTTGGCGGTACAGCTCTTCGAGTTTTTGTTTGTGTTGCGCTTGCGCACCGGTCATGCCCAAAGTGGCTTCGGCGGCGGTGTCGGTGAACAGCTTGCCTTGGTTGTCGACCACGGTCACGTGGTCAGGCGTCATTTGGGGCACGCTGGACGAGACCAAATGGATCAAGGCCTGCACTTGCGTGGGCGTGACGCTGCGGCCCGGGAATGGGGTGATGACCACCGAGGCTTTGGGCGGCGTGCGGTCGCGCACAAAGGTCGATTGCTTGGGCATGGCCAAGTGCACACGGGCGTTTTGGATCGAGTCGATCTGCAAAATCGTGCGCGCCATTTCTTGCTCCATCGCTTGGATGTAGCGCACCTGCTCCATGAACTGGCTGGTGGTCATGGCCGATTGGTCTTTGATGCCGTCCAAGCCGGCAGGGCCAGACTTGGGCAAGCCTTTGGAGGCCAGGAAAATACGGGCCTCGTGGTAACGCTGGCTGGGCACGGTGATCTGGCCTGTGGCCGGGTCCAGCACGGGCTTGAACTCGGCTTGCTTCAAGGCTTCCATGGCGGTCTGCTGGTCGGCTTCGCTCATGTTGCCTGTCAAGGGGCGATAAGTGGGGGCATTGATCCAGGTGTAGGTCAGCGCAAACAACAACAAGGCCACGGCCATCAACATGAAGGGCAGTGCTTTGCGAATTTGCGGCTGCTGCATCCACTGTTGCAGAGGCGCCAACGCACCGGCGGGCTGCATCGCGGCGCCGTCGGTCAAGGCCAGTGTGCTGGCGGTGTTGGTGTTGCCATTGCCATTGGCAGTGGCGGGCAAGTTGGCATTGCCGGGCGCTTTGCCCTGAGGGGCGGTCAAGCCGGGCTGGAAGGTCGCGGTGGTGGTGGCCATGGGTGTGTTCTTTCAGTTTCTGTATGCCGGATCAGACGGGCATGTTCAGAATGTCTTCGTAAGCTTTGAGCACTTTGTTGCGCACCTGCAAGGTGGCTTCAAAGGCAATCGATGACTTTTGCATGCCCAGCACCACATCGGTCAGGGGCACGTTTTCACCGCGTTCATAAGCCTCGGTCAGGGCACGGCTTTTGGACTGCAAGTCATTGACCTGGTCGATGGCCGACTTGATGCTGCTGCCAAAACTGGTTTTTTGTGTGCTGCCGGCACTGCCAATGTCGGCAATGTCCATCATGCCGCCAGCGGCTTGGGCTTGGTGGCTGCGCAGGGTTTGCAACATCGAGGCGATGTTGCCTTGGGAGTTGATGCGGTCAATCATGGTCTGCTCCTCAGGTACCGGTCATGGCTTGGGGTGCCGTTTTCAGTTTGGCCAACTTGTAGCGCAAGGTGCGTGGGCTGATGCCCAGCTTGCGGGCCGCTTCCATGCGGCTGTCGGTGGCCTCAATGGCGGCCATGATCAGCTGGTGCTCGTTGCTTTTCACGGCTTCAAACAATCCGGCGGCTTGCATTTCAATCGGCACGCTGCTGGCCGTGTGGCTGGTGTTGGCCCAGTTCATGACCATCGCCGCATCGTCCTGCCGCTCGGCATAACGAGGGGCTGTGGGGGCATGAACGGCTGGAGCCGCAGCGTGGGCTGACGCCGGCAAGGCAGGTGCAGCATGGGTTGGAGTGGGTGCAGCGGCGGGGGCGTTGGCCCATCCTGCTACCGCGTCTTCCATGCGGTCAAACATCAGGTGCTCTGGGCGAATTTGGCGGTCAGGGCACAACACAATGGCGCGGTGCACCACGTTTTCGAGCTCGCGCACGTTGCCAGGCCAATTGTGCTGCAACAGCATTTGCTGGGCTTGCAAGCTCACGCTGTAAGCGGGCGGGGTGGGGCTGTGCTGGGCCAACATGCAGGCCACCAAGGGCAAGATGTCGCCCGTGCGGTCGCGCAGGGCAGGAATGTGCAGCTTGAAAGTGCTGATGCGGAAATACAAATCTTCGCGGAACTCGCGCTGTTGCATGGCCACACGCAGGTCTTTGTTGGTGGCGGCCACAATGCGCACATCCAACTCCACCTTGCGCTCGCTGCCCAAGCGGGTCAGTTGGCGCTCTTGCAACACACGCAGCAACTTGGCTTGCAAGTGGATGGGCATTTCGCCAATTTCGTCTAAGAACAAAGTGCCGCCGTGGGCTTGCTCAAACAAACCGCGGTGCTCTTTTTGGGCGCCTGTGAAGGCACCTTTTTCGTGGCCAAACAGCATGTCGTCAATCAGCTGCTCAGGCAGGGCCGCGCAGTTCAAACTGACAAACGGGCCGCGGGCACGGGCCGAAGACTCGTGCAGCACGCGGGCCAACACTTCTTTGCCAGCGCCCGTGGGGCCTTCAATCAAGACCGTGACACCGGCTTGGCCCACGCGTTGCGCCAGCGCCAACAGGTGGCGGCTGGTGGGGTCGACATACACGGCGCTGCGGGGTGCAGGGGCGGCTGCTGATGCTGGAGCGGCCGCCAATGCAGGGGCTGTGTTGAGTTCAGGCATGGGGGCGGCTGCCGTGGACGATTCGCGTACGGTGTCTGTCGGCGCGGCCTCGGGCATGTCACCAGCATGCAATGCTTCGCGCCAAGACACAGGCGACATGTCGTCTGAAGACATGACCGACCAAGCACCACAGCGCATGGCGGCAACCACCAGCTTCATCAAGTGGCGGTCAATGCGGCAGATCA
>JBEGTA010000281.1:0-3940 GCA_041179665.1 Pseudomonadota bacterium | reverse complement strand
TCTCCCATTGGCCTGAGCCCAGTTTGTGCAGTGGGGCTTCGTCGGCGCTGACCCCGGTGTAACGGCTGATCAGTTGCAGCTGGCTCACGGGCACATAAAGGGTGGCTTTGTCGGCGTACTCAAGGTGCAAAAACTCCTGCGCGGCGGGGCTGCCGTCGGCATTTTTTTCACCCAAATCCATGTTGATCAGGCCGCGATATCGCCCGATACCGTGTTGGCTGTGCACCACGGGGTCGCCCACGTTCAACTCTGAGAGGTCTTTGATCAGGGCTTCGACATCACTGACCTGTTCTTGTTTTTTGCGGCGGCGCGTGCTCGCCCCAGCGGCAAACAGCTCGGTTTCGGTGACCAGATCGATTGCGTGTTCAAACCAGTGAAAGCCTCGATTCAGGGCCGAGGTGGCCATGCCGACTTTTTCATCGCTGTCGATAAAGGCTTGCAGGTTTTCAAAGACGGGCGGCGTGAGGCCACTCGAACGCACAAAGTCGAGCAAGCTTTCGCGGCGTCCATCGCTCTCGGCCAAGATCAAAACCCGGTTGGCGCTGTTGCGCAAGTGGGCTTGCAAGCGCGCCAGCGGGTCTTCAGCGCCACGCACCACGGTTAATTCGGGCAACACTTGCGCCAATGCCGAGTGCGGGTCGTTTTCGGGTTCTGCACCAGAACCTGCACCAGAAGCTGCACCTGTCGTTGCGCGAAGGGCCAACTGTGCATGTTGGTTGCACAGCCCATAAAACTGCTCAGCCGTCAAAAACAAGGCATCGGGTGGCAGCACCGGGCGCTCAGGGTCGCCTTGCACCAAGCGATAACGGTCTTTTGTGTCTTGCCAAAAGCGCTGAAAAGCCGGCTCTAAATCTCCATGCAGCACCAAGGTGGCCGCCGCGCTGGGCGACTCGGTGCTGCCACCGCCCAAATAGTCAAAGACCGTGGCTGTGGCGTCAAAAAACAGCGGCAAGTAGTACTCAATGCCGGCCGTGGCCACGCCATTGCCCATGTCTTTGTAGATGCGACTTTTGGTCGGATCGCCTTCGAGCAGTTCGCGCCACCGGCTTCTGAAGCGTGCGCGGGCCGCCTCGTCCATAGGAAACTCGCGCCCGGGCAAAAGCCGCACTTCGGGCACGGGGTAAAGACTGCGTTGGCTGTCGGGATCGAAGGTGCGAATGGAGTCTATTTCGTCGTCGAACAAATCCACGCGGTAGGGCACCAAAGAGCCCATCGGGAACAAATCAATCAGGCCGCCGCGCACCGCATATTCGCCGGGGCTCACGACCTGGCTCACATGCGAATACCCCGCCAAGGTGAGCTGCGCCTTGAGTTGGGCTTCGTCCAGCTTTTGCTTGACCTTGAATTCGAAGGTGTAGCCGGCCAAAAAGGATGGTGGCGCAAGGCGATACAAAGCGGTGGTTGCTGGCACCAGCACCACATCGGCACTTTCGGCGTGGTTGCGTTGCTTGATGCGCCACAGCGTGGCCAGCCGCTCGCTGATCAGGTCTTGGTGTGGCGAAAAGGTGTCGTAGGGCAGTGTTTCCCAGTCCGGAAACATCACGCAGCGCAACTCAGGTGCAAAAAAGACCAGCTCTTCCATCAGCCGCTGGGCATCGGCGGCATCGCTGGTGACGATGGCGGTCAACTTGCCGGCTTTTTTCTCGCGCGCTGCCAACTGGGCCAACAACACGGCATCGGCCGAACCTACGGGCCGGGGCAGGGTGAATCGTTTGCCGTTAACAAGGCTGGGAAGTTGCATGACGGGACACAAAGAAAAAATGCAAAACACCCCCCTCCGAGCGGGAGGGGGGTGGAGAAAAACGCACAACCCCGCCATTGTAGAAGCGTGTCCCAAGACCTGTCAGCGACCAAGTTCACCTTTTACAATGCCACTTCATGTCAACCACCCCCCCACTTGCTGACTTTCATGCTTTGGTGCCATGTGCCGGTTCGGGCAGTCGTGCTGGCACCGCGCAACCCAAGCAGTACCAACCCATTGCCGGCGACGCGATGGTCATGCACACCCTGAAAGCGTTGGCCAAGGTGCCCCTGCTGAGCCGGGGTTGGGTGGTGTTGTCGCCAGACGATGCCTATGTTTGGCCCCAAGACGCGTGGCCCAGCCACTTTTCCCGTTTGAAATGCGGGGGGGCGAGTCGGGCCGAAAGTGTCTTTCATGGTTTGTCGGCCATGCGCCAAGCGGGCGTGCCCGACCACGATTGGGTTTTGGTGCACGACGCTGCCCGCTGCCTCATCACCCCCGAGGCCGTGACGCAACTCATCGAGGCATGCCGCCATGACCCCGTGGGTGGGCTTTTGGCATTGCCTTTGCCCGACACCTTGAAGCTGCAAAAACAAGACGGGCAGGGCACTCGTGTCGCCCAAACTGTGCCACGCGAGGACAAGTGGTTAGCCCAAACGCCGCAAATGTTCCGTCTGGGCGCGCTGCATGCTGCGCTTTCGAGCGTGGCTCATTTGGGCTTTGAGGGCATCACCGACGAGTCCAGTGCGATGGAGCGCCAGGGTTTTTCGCCGCGATTGGTGCCTGGCTCGGCTCAAAATTTGAAAGTCACTTACTCGGCTGATTTTGCGTTTGCCGAAGCTGTCCTGAAAGGTCAAGCATGAACATTCGAATTGGTGAAGGTTGGGATGTCCACGCCTTGGCGCCAAACCGCAAACTGGTTTTGGGCGGGGTCGAGATCCCCCACAGCATGGGCTTGCTGGGGCACTCTGATGCCGACGTGTTGCTGCACGCCATCACCGATGCGGTGCTGGGTGCTGCGGGCTTGGGCGACATTGGGCGGCACTTTCCAGATACCGAGGCGCAGTTCAAAGGTGCCAATTCGGCGGTGTTGCTGGCTGAGGCCATGCAACGCGTGCGCGCCAAAGGCTGGGAGTTGGTGAATGTCGACAGCACCATCGTTGCGCAAGCGCCCAAATTGGCCCCGTACATGGCGGCCATCAATGCCTCTGTGGCCAAGGCCTTGGGCGTGAGCATTGAACAGGTGAATGTGAAAGCCAAAACCGCAGAAAAACTCGGCCCGGTGGGGCTGGGCCAAAGCATGGAAGCGCGCGCGGTGGCCTTGCTCAAACAGGCCTGAAAGCTGCAACTGCCACTTGGATGACCAGCCTGAATTCAAGCTGGATCAAGGTCTTCAGGCCAGCCTGAATTTCATTTGGGCCAGCAAACCGCCGCCCGGGTTGTTGGCCAGCGAAAACGTGCCGCCCATGCGCTGAACTGAGCGCTCCACAATCGTCAACCCCAAACCCGAGCCGGTGGCCGAGGTTCGAGCCGCGTCGCCCCTGAAGAACGGTTGGGTCAGGTTTTTAAGAGTCTCTTCAGAAACGCCCGGCCCTTGGTCGCGCACCTGCAGCAGCACCCAGCCGTCGTGTTGCTCTGCTCGAATGGTGACGCGGGTGATCCCATCGCTTGGGCTTGACCCATACCGCTTGGCATTCTCGAGCAGGTTAGACAAAACGCGCACCAACTCCACCGGCTCTGCTTTGATTTGCAAGTCTTCGGCAACCTCAACCTCGATCTGCATTTGGGCTTGATGGCGCCAAGGACCGATGCTGCGGCTGATCGCGCCAGACAGCACGACAGCACCCATGTCTGTTGGCTCGGGTCGCGCGTAATCTAAGAATTTATCGATGATGGCGTCGAGTTGCGCAATGTCTGAGGCCATCAAGTTGCGGGTTTCAAGGTCGGCCACGCTCAGCTCAGTCTCAAGGCGCAAACGGGCCAAGGGGGTGCGCAGGTCGTGTGAAATGCCGGCCAGCATCAAGGCACGTTCTTGTTCAATTTTGGCCATCCTCTCGGCCATGCGGTTGAAGCCGATATTGACTTCGCGAATCTCGCTGGTCGAGGCGTTTTCGTCCAAGCTGGTGGTTTTGTATTGGCCTTCGCGCAATTGGCTGGTGGCCACCGACAACCGCTTCAGCGGACGGTTGATCAAACCCG
>JBEGTA010000280.1:0-4008 GCA_041179665.1 Pseudomonadota bacterium | reverse complement strand
TGCTGTCGGTTTCGCGCGAGCCTTGCTCGATCTGGTGCATGCCGTTGTTGACGTGCTTGACGGTTTCGACGGCACGTTGGGTTTCGGCCACCGCTTGTTGCACCAAGCGGGCAATTTCTTGTGAGCTTTCGGCACTGTTGGCAGCCAATTTGCCCACTTCTTCGGCCACCACCGAGAAGCCTTTGCCGTGCTCACCGGCGCGCGCCGCTTCAATGGCCGCATTGAGAGAGAGCAGGTTGGTCTTGTTGGCGATGTTTTCGATCACCTCGGTGATCTTGTTGATCTTTTCAGAGTTGGCGGCGATCGAGCTGACCACTTCCACCATTTGCTCCATCTGCTTCATGCCGTCGCGCATGATGCTCATGGACTCTTGCGATTTCTGGCTTGCCACATTGGTGTTGCGCGACACATCGCCGACCGCGTCGGTGGTTTGGCGCACGGCTGCAGCCAGTTGCGTGATGGCATGGGTTTGGTTTTGCGCGCCGTCCGAGATTTGACCAATCGCTTGGCTGGTCTCGTTGGCCGCAGTGGCCACTTGGCGGGTGTTGTTGTTGATGGCCAGCATGGCGCGTGACAACGACGACAGCGAGGTGTTGATGTTGTCTTTGAGCTGAGCCAACTCGCCTTCGCCATGTGCTTCTACGCGCTGGGTCAGGTTACCTTGTGCCACATGCTGCATCACTTGGCCCACGTCGCCCAACATGTTTTTCAACGAGTGCATGGCGTTGGACGCTTGCGTCATGGCCGCTTGGTACTCGCCTTGCGCATTGCTGTCGATGTTGGCCGAGAAATTCCCCGCTTGCATGGCGGCCATCAAATCGGTCAAGCTGCGGGTCGTGCTTTGAATCGCGTCCACCGAATTGTTCACCGCCATCTTCATGCTGGCCAAATCGCCGTTGAGGTTGGCATGCACACGCGTGCTGAAATTGCCGGCAGCCAATGCGGTCACGACTTGGTTGACCTCGTTCACAGCGGACTGTTGCGACTCGATCATGCGGTTCAGCGCTTGCGCGGTCTTGCCCACTTCGTCGGATTGTTCGACTTGAATGCGCAACGACAAATCACCTTGTGACTGGATGTTGCTGGCCACTTTTTGCATTTCAACCAAGGGGCGGGTGATCGACTGAATGATGGAATAAGCCAACATGAAGCCGCCCAACAAACCTGCCAACACCAAGCCCATGCTCAAGTTGCGGTTGAACTCGTAGGTCTCTTGCGCCGAATCAAACTCGCTGCTGGCTTCGGTCAATTGGGCTTCAATAAAGAGTGACAACTGGCTCACCACCACGTCAATCTCGGGGTAAAGGCTCTTTTCTGCGAAGTCTTCCAGGGCCTTGGGGTCTTGCTTTTGCAGCAGGACTTCCAGTTCAGTGAAGGCCACTTCAAGCTTGGCGAATGCGGTCTCGATGCCGGTGACCAGTTTCTTTTCTTCACCGACAAAATCATCGGTGGGGTGTGCAGCCCACTTTTCTTTGATGGTTTGACGCGCTTTGACCAGTTCCTTTTGCGCATCTTCCCAAGACATCTTGCCCGAGCGCACTTTGTGCGTTGAATCGGCAATGTGCAGGGTGTATTGGTCAGCAATGATCTTCAGGTCACGCAGGTGCACCAAGTGGTCGGTGTTGACAAACTGAAAGCTGCCGATGGCCTGGTGCATGCCACGCAGCCCCATCAAACCGATCACGATGGACACAAAGCTGATGCACAGCACCAGCAGATACAACCTGGTGGAGACCTTGAGATTCTTCAGCATGAAAAAGACTTTCAGAATAGTTTGTCCCCATTCTAGGGGCATTTGTTGACCGTTCAATGATATTGAAGCATTTAGTGTTTTGCTAGGAAGTTTTATAACTTTTAGAGTTTTCAAACCATCACAGAAGGCGAACCGATGGCGTTTGCTTGATGTACGTCAACGGTTCATTTTCAAATTTATTGAAAAATTTGATCAAACTGAACACGGCGAGCCATGACCAAAAGCAAAATTTCCCCGTCGGGCATCGAGCGGGTGTTGAAAGACGAGGACTTCATCGTCTCTAAAACAGATTTGAAGGGCCGCATCACCTACGGCAACCGCGCTTTTGCCGACTACGCCGGATACACCGAGGCCGAATTTTTGGGTCAACCCCACAGTTTGGTCAGGCACCCTGACATGCCCCGCTCGGTTTTCAAGCTGCTGTGGGACCGCATCAGCCAGCACCATGAGGTCTTCGCCTATGTGAAAAACATGGCCAAAGACGGCAGTCACTACTGGGTCATGGCCAATGTGACGCCTTCTTTTGATGTGGCAGGGCAGTTGGTGGGCTACTTTTCGGTGCGCCGCCGCCCCAATGCCAAGGCCTTGCCGGCGGTCACGGCGCTTTACAAAAAGATGCTCGAAATTGAAAACGTGCCCGATGCGCGGGAGGGCATGCGCCAGTCGGCCGAGTTTTTGGCCGCTCAACTGGCCCAAAACAACACCGACTACGACCAATTCATCTTGGCGCTGGAGGCGCTTTGAGGGCTGGCTGCCCGCCCCGGGGGTATTGATTTCGTCGGTAAGCATCATCAAAAAAGGCAATTCACATTTTTAGTGCTTGTAATGCCATAATGCCAGCGAAAGACAGTACTTGAGTGTTCGACTTCGGGTCTGATTCAAGTGGGTTCTGGACCTTGGGGGCTCATGATTTGGCCGCTGGGGTCGATCAATGGTGGATATGACAGCCTCTCCTTCTCTTTTGCCCTCTGGCAACACACCCCGTGTGGATGCCGCCGAACGCTTCATGCACAGCGCCAACCGCTCGCCTGTGGGCTTTGTGCTGTCAGAGGTGGCGCGGCAACTCGAGCGTGAGTTGGCCATGGCCATGGATGTGGCCTACGGCAAAGCCAGCTTGCAAGATTTAGAAGCCATGCAACAGGGCGTGCCCGTCAAGGCCGCTCCGCGCCAAGCGGCGCCAAAGCCCGCCTTCAGGGCCGTGCCCCGGCCGGCCGCTGCCGAGTCTGCACCCGCCAACAACGACGAGGGCGCAGTCGCTCCTCGCCCTCGCCAAAAAGTCAGTGCCGAAGGCGCAGGCGAGAAAAACGTGTACGAGCCCGGTCAGGTGCTCTTCAACAAAGGCGACAAAGCCGACCATTTGGCGATCATTTTGGAAGGCAAGGTCGAAATCTTTGACCCATCCGATGGCAAAACCATTGCCACCTTGGGCGCGGGCGCTTCGTTTGGCGAGCAAGCCATTTTGGAAGGCGGTGTGCGCGGGGCCTCGGCGCGTGCTTTCGACCGCGTGGTGTGCCTAGAGATCAGCACCGCGCCATTGCGCGCCATCTTGAAGTCAGACCCCGGCATCTTGACCCCGATTGTGGAGAGCATGCTGCTGCAGCTGAACATGGCCAACAAATTGGCCAAGATCGAAAAGAGCGAAGACCAAATCATCTCGTACGAAGTGCTCAGCCAAAGCCGCATGTCGACCACGCAGTTGCAAAACCTGTTGCTCGAGATTTACAACACCGGCGACACCAAAGGCTTGAGCAGCGAAGGTCTGATGTTCTTGAAACTGCAAGCCTCCGACAAGCTCAGAACCACCGTGCAACCCACGGGCGATCAGTTGGGGCACATTCACGAAGACAACTTTGCCTCGGCTTTTATTGTGGTTGAAGGCCACGTGGACGCCGAGAGCGAGCGCTACAAATACAGCCTGGGCCCGGGCAGCGTGTTGGGCTTGGCGGAAGGCGTGACCGACTCTCCACTGGGTTGGACCTTGACCGCCTTGGACCATGTCACCTTGATGAACTTGCCCATTGACAAGGTGCTGCGTGGCTTGGATCATGCCAACCCCGGAATTCGCGGCATTGTGCGTTACACCGCCGACCGAGTTCTTGAGTTACAGAAAACCATGTGATGGACAACAAGCAGCCTCAAATCATCTCGAGCGGCGCCCGCCATTCGGTGCAGGTCGGGCTTGACAACAAGAACGCCCAGACCAAGCGCAACATCGTGAGCTCTAACGAGCCGGATGCCGAAGACGCGGTCATTGG
>JBEGTA010000279.1:0-3889 GCA_041179665.1 Pseudomonadota bacterium | reverse complement strand
TTGGCACTGACCAGCAAACCATCGCGGTTCAGGCGCAACACGCCGTCCTGCATGGCGTCCATGGTCATCTCAAGCAGTTGGTGCTGCGCTTTGATCTCTTGGCTCTTGTGCACCAAGGTCGAGACATCGTGCACGTTGATCACCGTTTGCTCAGGCAAGCCCGAGGCGTTCAAGATGAACGAGGAGGTGATGCGCACCGGCGTTTGCTCGCCGTCGCTGTGCTTCAAGATCGTGACCATGGCGTCTTCGTCCATTTGGGTCAGTTGTTGCAGCGTGGCCGAGTTGATCACGGCCCAAGGCAAATCATGTTCTTGGCGCAGCAAGGCCAAGGTCACCGTTTGGCCTTGGTATTGGTGGTTGATGAGGCTGATCTCGACCGTGATCTCTTGCCCGTCTTTGGTCAACACCGGGATGGTGCGGCCCGCGCCCGGGGTGTGCAAGTTGGCGTCGGCCTGCGAGCTTTTGACCCACTCGGCATGGCGCGAGCGAAAGCGCGTGGGCACCAGCTGGCTGAGCGGCATGCTGTCCATCTCGGCCATCGAAAAGCCCAAAATTTGGGTGGCGCGGTTGTTGGTCACGATCACGTGGCCATGCATGTCCACCAACAAGCAGCCCAGCAAACTGTGCTCAAGTACGTTCAAATAGGCCTGGTGGTCTTGCACATCCAGACGCGAGAGCATCTGTCCAAAGCCTTGCAAGATCGAGTCCAGCGTCTCGTTGTCTTCTTCAAACAGCACGCTCGAGTGTTGGTTCAGCAAGCTCTCGCGGCTCATGCCGGTCATCTTCAGCAAGGTCTGGTTGACGTCTTGAATCTTGCCTTGCTGGTCGACGATGACCAAGCCACTTTGCATGGACGACAAGATGTCGTTGACATAGTGAATTTGCTGTTGCAGCGCGGCTTGGCTGTTCTGCAATTTTTCGTGGTTCGACTGCAGTTGGTTGGTCAGGCGCTGGGCATCCATGAGCGAGGCCATCAAGGTCTCGCGGTTCAGCGCAGACTCGACTGCCACCCCAATCGCTGCCGAGCCGGGCACCATCAGGTCGCCAATTTGTGCGGGCAACTGGTACTTCGACTTCATCACCACGGTGCCGCGGATCTCGTTTTCAAACTGCAAGGGGATCAGCAAGAAATGGGCGGCATGGTCATGCTCTTTGACCCGCAGCGCCGCCAGCAAATCTGGCGGCAGGTCGTTGTTTTTGAGCAAGCGGTGGCTGTTCGCGGCCAGTTGCAACTCTTTCAGTCCGCTGGGCAAACGCGCTGGCGGGGTGGATTTGTCGCGTGCAAAAAAGCCTGACAAACGCAACGCTTTGCGCTGAATCATCGAGTCGTCTTCCACCCCAAAGCTGTACAGGTAGAGAGCGCAAGACTCGAGGTCGAGGTAGGTGCTCAGGTTTTTAGAGATGTGCTCGGCCAAATCGCCAATGCTGTACTCGTTGCGCACGGTGTCGTTGATGAGCGCCAACCCTTTGTCCAGCCACAGGCGTTGTTGATTCAGGGTTTGGTTGGCCCGCAGGTTCTCCAAAATGACCCCAATGTTGTCCGCCACACTGCCTTTGCCGCTGGGTTTCAAGCTCAGTTGGGGGTTCAGGTTGCCCGCCACGATGTCGCGGGTCACGGCCACCAACTTGCGCGGCTCGGCACCCACTTGGCGCCGCAACAGGCGCACGATCATGGCCAAGTTCCAGAATGCGAAGGCCAGCGCGGCCAAGCTGCCTGCCAAGATCCAGGCGCTGCCTTTGATTTTTGGCGGTTCTTGGGCTTCCACCAGGGCGTCAAACAACAGGTGCGTTTGGGCCGAGAGGTGTTCGCCCCATTCTTTGTGAGTTTGCTGCAGGCTCTGAATTTGGCCCATGTCCAGCACGCTTTGCTTTTGCAACAGGGCCAGGCTGGGGGTGGTGGCCTGTTGCCAGTCGTTCATGGCTTTGACAAACGCTGGGGTGGCCGGGGTGGGGTGCTGACGCACCCCGTTGTCGGCATTCAGGGCCTGCACCTGTTGGTTCACGTAATCCCATTGTTGGCGCCACTTGGCGACATGCACGGTTTCAGGTTTGGCCACGGCCAATTCGGCCTGAATGTCCCTCAGCATGGCTTCCATGGCATGCAGGTTTTGCAAACTGGTCATGCGGTGCTGCTGGGTTTCCTCGCTTTTTTCCCCAAACGCCAGTTGTTGCTGGGTGTACAGCAGGCCCATGCCCAAGCAGGCCACCAACAAGCTCAAGGCCAGCGTCCGAATTAGGACCTTCATGGAGGGAGGGGGAGTCATGGGCATGTGGCGGATCTGCATTCAAAAAAGACCAAATTGGGTCGTCCAAGTGAAACGGGTTCTCACGCTGGACAGCAAAAGCATTGCAAGGCTTAATAATTACATTGATTTTGGATTATTTCTTAAAATTTTTGATATAACCGAAAGATTCAGGAGAAATTAAGCATGACAACGATTTTGTTGGTGGACGACGAGGATTTGCTGCGGGAAGGCGTCCGTGAAATTTTGGAAATGTCGGACTACACCGTCATCGAGGCGCGTGATGGCGAAGAGGCGCTGTCTCAGTTCGCGGTCAACAACGTGGACATGGTGATTTCAGACGTGGTGATGCCCAATATGGACGGTGTGGACTTGGTCAGCCGTTTGCGCGAGTCGTTTCCTGATATCCCAATCTTGACCATCTCAGGCGGCAGCCGGGTGGTCAGCGCCCGTTTTGGCCTGGATTCGGCCCTCATGTCGGGTGCCAACGCCAGCTTGACCAAGCCCTTCACGGCCAAGCAACTGATTGAAAAAGTCAAAGAACTGTTGCCGGCGGCTTGATGGTGTTGAAACTTGACACCCTGATTCGCGCATGAAAGCAGAAGCACTCTCGACCCTGACCAAAGCAGCGGGCTCTGAACTGGACGCCCCGGCGGTTGACCGTCCCGGCTTTGAAAAAGCCAAGGTCTTGCTGGTCGACGACAGTCGCCTGATTCGCATGGGTTTGCGCCGTTCGCTCGAGTCGATTGGCCTGCAGTACATCGTGGAGGCCAACCATGGCCGCGAAGCCATTGAGATGTTGGTGCGCGAGCACTTCGACCTGATGCTTTTGGACATGGAAATGCCCGAAATGAACGGCATGGAAGTGTTGCAAGTGTTGCGCGATTCGCCGCACCACCCTTGGCCCCCGGTGATCGTGATCTCGGGCGGCACCGGCATTGACGACGCGGTGCGTTGTATTGAGTTGGGTGCCGAAGATTACCTGCCTAAACCTTTCAACCCGGTGTTGTTGAAGGCCCGGGTGAACACCTCGATTGACAAAAAGCAGCTGCGCGACCAAGAGGTTTTGCGCATGCGCCAGATCAAGCGCCAGCATGAAGCCCTGAGCCAAGAGCAGGCCAAGACCGAACAACTGCTGCTGAACATCTTGCCGCGCAAGATTGCCCAGCGTCTGAAGGCGGGCGAGGACCAAATTGCGGATGCGTATCCGAGCGTCAGCGTGCTGTTTGCCGACATGGTGGGCTTCACCAAAATGAGCCGCACCATGACCGCGAGCGAGTTGGTGGCGGTGCTGGGCGATTTGTTCTCGCGCTTCGACCTGATCACCGAAAAGCACGGTCTGGAAAAGATCAAAACCATTGGCGACTGCTACATGTTGGCCGGCGGCGTGCCCGAGCCCAGCCAAGACCACGCCGAGCGGGTCGTGGCGGCTGCCATGGACATGTGCACCGCACTTGAAGAGCTGCACGAGCGCACCGGTGGCGCCTTGCAAATGCGCATTGGCGTGCACAGCGGGCCGATCGTGGCGGGCGTGATTGGTATTCGCAAGTTCACCTACGACCTGTGGGGCGACACGGTCAACGTGGCCAGCCGCATGGAGTCGACCGGCATGCCCGGCAAGGTGCATGTCTCGGCCGACACCGCCG
>JBEGTA010000278.1:0-3882 GCA_041179665.1 Pseudomonadota bacterium | reverse complement strand
AGTTTTCCTCGCAGCCCAAGTAGGTGCCCCAAGGGGTTTTGCCGTGACCACAGTTGTTCAAGGTGCCGCGCGACATGGCGCCCGCAGTGTCCCAGCGGGTGGTCATGAACTGGCGAATGTTGTCAATTTGCGCGCGTGGCCCACTGATGCGAATCGGTGTTTGGGCGGTGATGCGGCGGTTCAATGGCGAGTCTTTTTGGATGCGCCAGCCTTGCGAGGTTTTGACAATTTCGACGATCGAAACCCCGTGGTGGTTGATCTCTTTGAGCACTTCAAGCTCGGGCCGTGTGCCCAGATCCCATTCGCCAAACTGGTCAAACTTTTTGCCGCTCACCCTGTTAGAGGTCTGACCATTGGGGTGCATGAAGTGTGCATCGGCCGAGCTTTCATGGTTCACGCACAACACGGCGCGAGCAGTTTCCTTCTCCGAATAACGACCCTGCGAATCGATGTAATAAATGTCCATGCCGTCGTGGTGATCGCCAACGCGGCGTGACCAGTCGTCGGCTTCAATGCCACGGTTGGAGTAAGCGGGCAAGGCCGAGTCGAGGGCATCGCCCGTGGCGTGCAAGACGGTGTATTGGTAGCCCGCAGGCAAGATCACGTTGTCGAGCAGGCTCTTATCGACCGAGGCAAAACCCAGGGCCGAAGGCGCAGCAGCCAGGCCTGTGGCCAGGGTGGCGCAACCAGGCAGCATGGCCAAGCCGGCCAAACCCAAACCGCCGCGCAACAAGCCGCGGCGTGCAGGGTTTTCTAAAGATTGGGTCAAGACCTCCTGAAAGTGGCGGTTGTCAGAGGTGTTGCAAATGGGGTCAAGGTCGTGGTGGGACATGAGAGGCTCCGTTTAAAAAACCCTATTCCAAGCCCTGGCCATGACGGGTTGATGGCGTTTATTTGACACTTTGATGTCGGTCGATCACGCCGCCAAATCTTGCGTTTACCGTCATCGAAATGTCATATGCCCCTGCCAAAATTCAACAAGCTATATTTCCAGAAGCATAGAAAGGTTGGCAATGAAAGTCGGAATCAACGGAATGGGTCGCATTGGCCGTTTGGCTTTGCGGGCGGCCATGGGCGCTGCCGAGCGCCAATTGGACGACCCCCGCGCAAATAACCGCTTGGAGGTAGTGCACCTGAACGAACTCAAGGGCGGTGCGGCCGCCACGGCGCATTTGCTGGCCTTTGACAGTGTGCAGGGCAAATGGCGCGAACAGATCGAAGCCGAGGGCGAGAGCCACATTCGCATCGGTGCAGGCAGCTTGGGGTTTTCTGCACACGCCAACCCGGCCGATATTCCGTGGGGCGACATGGGGGTCGACTTGGTGCTGGAATGCACCGGCAAATTTCTCACGCCAGAAACGATTCAAGGGCACTTGGATCGCGGCGCCAAACGCGTCATCGTGGCGGCTCCGGTGAAGGTGGGCAATGTCTTGAACATCGTGGTGGGGGTGAACCACCACCAATACGACCCCGCGAAAAACCAGATCGTGACGGCGGCCTCTTGCACCACCAATTGCTTGGCGCCCGTGGTCAAGGTGGTGCACGAAGCCATTGGCATTCGGCACGGCCAGATCACCACCATTCACGACCCCACCAACACCAATTTGGTGGTGGACGCCCCGCACAAAGACCTGCGCCGCGCCCGCAGTGCCATGACCAGTTTGGCACCCACCACCACGGGCAGCGCCACGGCCATTGCACTGATTTACCCTGAGCTGAGGGGCAAACTGAATGGCCACGCAGTGCGTGCGCCGGTACTCAATGCCTCGTTGACCGATTGCGTGTTTGAGATGAAACGCGAAACCAGCGCTGAAGAGGTGAACGCCTTGTTTGCGGCCGCCGCACAAGGCCCACTCGCCGGCATTCTGGGTTACGAAGTCAAACCCTTGGTCAGCGCCGATTACGCCCGCGACACACGCAGTGCCATCGTCGATGCGCTGTCCACCATGGTCACGGATGGCACTCTGCTGAAGGTCTACGCTTGGTACGACAACGAAATGGGCTACGCCTGCCGCATGGTGGATTTGGCCTGCCACATGCAAGAAGTCGGCATCTGAGATGAACGCCGCAGAACGCCATTACGCCATTGTCACGGCGGCCTATTGGGGCTTTACCCTGACCGACGGCGCTTTGCGCATGTTGGTGCTGCTGCATTTCTACAGGCTGGGTTACTCGCCCTTCACATTGGCTTTTTTGTTTTTGCTGTACGAGGCGGCCGGCGTATTGGCCAACTTGCTGGGCGGCTGGCTGGCCACGCGCTTTGGCATTGCCCGCATGCTCACGGTGGGGCTGGTCACGCAAATCGTCGGCTTTGGCTTGTTGTCGGCCCTGCAACCCGAATGGACCGCCACCCTGTCTGTGGCCTGGGTGGTGATGGCGCAAGGCGTTTGTGGCGTCGCCAAAGACCTCACCAAAACCGCCAGCAAGTCGGCCATCAAAATCACGCAAACACAAGCCCAATCTGATGCGCAATCGCAAGGCAACGGGCAATTGTTCAAGTGGGTGGCTTGGTTCACCGGCAGCAAAAATGCCATGAAGGGCTTTGGCTTTTTCCTCGGCGGGGTGTTGCTCGAGACCTTGGGTTTTCAAGGCTCTTTGTGGACCATGGCAGGGCTGTTGGCCTTGGTGCTGGTGGGCGTGGTCACCAGCTTGCCGCCCATGATGGGCAAAAGCAAAGCATCAGGATCGGCGCGCGAACTTTTTGCAAAAAATCCGGGTATCAATGCCTTGGCCGCCGCCCGTGTCGCCCTCTTTGGCGCACGCGATGTGTGGTTTGTGGTGGGGGTGCCGGTGTTTTTGTACTCGGTGGGTTGGACCTTCACCATGGTGGGCGGCTTCTTGGCGGCTTGGACCGTGGGCTACGGCTTGGTCCAAGCCATGGCGCCCCAGTTGGTCCGCCGCAGCCCCGATGGCTTGAGCCATGAAGTTCCCGCAGCGCAATGGTGGTCGGCATTTTTGGCGTTGATTCCGATGGGCATCGCGCTGGCCGTTTGGCTGCAAGCGCCGCAACTGCAGTGGTGGGTGGTGGGCGGGTTGAGCCTGTTTGGCTTTGCCTTTGCCATCAATTCATCGGTGCACAGTTATCTGGTGTTGGCCTATGCGGGCTCTGAAAAAGCGGCCGAAGATGTGGGCTTTTATTACGCGGCCAACGCCCTCGGGCGCTTTATGGGCACGCTGCTCTCTGGCCTGCTGTACCAATGGGGTGGCCTGTTGTATGCCCTGCTGGGCTCGGCGCTCATGTTGCTCATGTGCTGGCTGGCCACGTTGCGCTTGCCGCTGCAGCTGGCCTTGACAACGCCAGAACCCAAACCACCCAAACAACCCTCACAAACAGATGGAGCCCCATGAGCACCACCAGTCAAAACACCATGGACGAAACATTGGCGGTCAAAGCCTTGGCCGCATTGGCGCAGGCCTCGCGCTTGCGGGTGTTTCGCGCCATTGTGGGTGCAGCTCCGCAGGGCTTACAGCCCGGCCAGTTGTCACAAGCCCTCGACATGCCGGCCAACACCTTGTCTTTCCACTTGAAAGAATTGCTGCATGCGGGCTTGGTCAGTGTGCAACGCGAGGGGCGTTTTTTACGCTACCAAGCCGACCTGGATGCCATGCAAAGTTTGGTCGGATTTCTGACCGACCATTGTTGCCAAGGCGTGCCTTGCCTGGACTTGCCCAAGGGGGTGTGCGCACCGGGCAATTGCTGAGCCCCCTTGGATGTCACGGAAACTTCATACATTCGTCACATAATTGCGCATTTCAATTGTTGCGCCGTCTCTCTTCATGCAAACCAAGTCCCTTTATGCTGCCATTGACCTGGGCTCTAACAGTTTTCGGCTCGAAATTGGTCAAATGGATGCGGGTCAGTTGCGCCGCGTGGAGTACATC
>JBEGTA010000277.1:0-2559 GCA_041179665.1 Pseudomonadota bacterium | reverse complement strand
GAGGTGCTGCGTTATGTGGCCGGCCCGCTGCAAGAGATGACGGGCGGTCGTTTGGATGCGTCCATCATGCGTCAGTTGTTGGTGGCTTTGGCCATGATCGTGATCATGTTGTTGCGTCCCCGAGGGCTGTGGCCTTCTCCTGAGCATGGCAAATCGCTCAAGACGAAATGAAGGAGCCCAACATGAATGCAACTAGTAACAAAGACACCGTCCTGAATGTTTCGGGCATCTCCAAACGTTTTGGTGGACTGCAAGCACTGTCCGATGTGGGCATCACCATTCAGCGCGGTCAGGTTTATGGCCTGATCGGTCCGAACGGCGCTGGCAAGACCACTTTTTTCAACGTGATCACCGGCCTGTACACGCCCGACAGTGGCACCTTTGAGCTGGCAGGCCAGCCCTACCAGCCCACAGCCGTGCACGAAGTGGCCAAGGCCGGCATTGCCCGCACCTTCCAAAACATCCGTTTGTTTGCCGAAATGACGGCGCTTGAAAACGTCATGGTGGGGCGCCATGTGCGCACCCACTCTGGTTTGTTGGGCGCCATTTTCCGCACGCCCAGCTTCAAGGCCGAAGAGGCAGCCATTGCCAAGCGCTCACAAGAGCTGCTCGATTACGTGGGCATCGGCAAGTACGCCGACTTCAAAGCGCGCACCTTGTCGTATGGCGACCAACGCCGTTTAGAAATTGCTCGCGCATTGGCCACCGATCCGCAACTGATCGCGTTGGACGAACCCGCCGCCGGCATGAACGCCACCGAAAAAGTGCAACTGCGCGAGTTGATTGACCAAATCCGCAAGGACAACCGCACCATCTTGTTGATCGAACACGATGTGAAGTTGGTCATGGGCTTGTGTGATCGCGTCACCGTGCTCGACTACGGCAAGCAAATTGCAGAAGGCACACCCGCCGACGTGCAAAAGAACGAAAAAGTGATTGAAGCCTATCTGGGCACAGGAGGGCACTGAGATGGCCGAAATTCTTTTAAAAGTCAAAGACCTTCAGGTCGGCTACGGCGGCATTCAGGCTGTCAAAGGCGTCAGCCTAGAAGTGCACGAAGGCGAGTTGGTGAGCTTGATTGGCTCTAACGGGGCGGGCAAAACCACCACCATGAAAGCCATCACCGGCACCTTGCCTTTGCAAGCGGGCGACATCGAGTATTTGGGCAAAAGCATCAAGGGCCAAGGCCCTTGGGATTTGGTCAAACAAGGCTTGGCCATGGTGCCCGAAGGTCGCGGTGTGTTCACACGCATGACCATCATTGAAAACCTCCAAATGGGCGCTTACATCCGCTCGGACAACGCGGCCATCGCTGACGATATGGAAAAGATGTTCACCATCTTCCCCCGTCTGCGTGAACGCAAAGACCAGTTGGCTGGCACCATGTCGGGTGGCGAACAACAAATGCTGGCCATGGGCCGTGCCTTGATGAGTCGTCCCAAAGTGTTGTTGCTGGATGAGCCCTCCATGGGCTTGTCGCCCATCATGGTGGACAAAATCTTTGAAGTGGTGCGTGACGTTTACGCGCAAGGCGTGACGGTGCTGCTGGTTGAGCAAAACGCCAGCCGAGCCTTGGCCATTGCCGACCGTGGCTATGTGATGGACTCCGGTCTCATCACCATGTCGGGCGTGGGCAAAGACATGTTGGCCGACCCCAAAGTGCGTGCGGCTTATTTGGGCGAGTAATCGCTTGGCCCCGTAAGGGGAACCGCCAAAAAACAGCCCGGCTTGCCGGGCTGTTTTGCTTGGTGCGTTATCGCTTCAAGCTTTGGCTTTGTCGGCCTCGGATGTGAAAGAGTCGGCGTAAAACTCTTCTTCAGGCAAGCCGCCCAAGGCGACATAGTCGCGCTTGGCCGAGTCCACCACGATGGGTGCCCCGCAGGCGTAGACCTGATGGCCCGAGAGATCAGGAAAATCTTGCAGCACCGCTTGGTGCACAAAGCCAGTTCGGCCCGTCCACTGGTCTTCTGCCTCGGCGTTCGAGACCACCGGCACATACCGCAGGTTGGGCATTTCAGCCACGCGGTCTTGCACCCAATCGGCCATGTACAAATCGGCTGGGCGGCGGCCGCCCCAATACAGCGTGGCGGGACGCGTGATGCCACGGTGCTGCATGTGTTCAATCAAAGCCTTGATAGGGGCAAAGCCCGTGCCCGATGCCAATAGCACCATGGGTTTGTCGCTGTCTTCGCGCAGATAAAAACTGCCGTACGGGCCCTCGGCACGCAAAATGTCTTTTTCCTTCATGGTGGTGAACACCGGATCGGTGAACTTGCCGCCGGGCATGTGGCGAATGTGCAGTTCAACAGTGGGAGGGGCCACCTCCAGGGTGTGGGGGGCGTTGGCCATGCTGTAGCTGCGGCGAGAACCGTCGCGCAGCAAAAACTCGATGTACTGGCCCGCGTGAAACTTCATCACATCGTTGGCGGGCAACTGGAGTTTCAAGACCATCACGTCGTGCGACTTTTTCTCTAAGCTGACCACACGCACGGGCATTTTCTTGACCGGCAGACCGCCTTCAGCGGTGACTTGGCGCGACTCGAGCACCACATCGCTTTG
>JBEGTA010000276.1:0-3164 GCA_041179665.1 Pseudomonadota bacterium | reverse complement strand
CAGATGTCGCCAGTGCGCAAGCCCTGGGCCAGCACTTTTTGCACCGCCGTTTCGATGCGCTGGGCGGCTTCGGGCTGGTTCAGACTGAAGCGCAGCATCATGGCGGCACTCAAAATGGTGGCCAGCGGGTTGGCAACGCCTTTGCCGGCAATGTCGGGGGCGCTGCCGTGGCTGGGCTCGTACAGGCCTTGGTTTTTCGTGTTCAGGCTGGCCGAGGGCAGCATGCCGATCGAACCCGTGAGCATGGAGGCTTCGTCCGACAAGATGTCGCCAAACATGTTGCCAGTGACCACCACGTCAAAGCGTTTGGGCTCTTTCACCAATTGCATGGCGGCGTTGTCCACATACATGTGGTCCAGCGCCACATCGGGGTATTGGGCATGTACTTCGGTGACCACGTCTTTCCAGAACTGGAAGGTTTCCAGCACGTTGGCTTTGTCAACGCTGGTCACGCGTTTGTTGCGTTTGCGGGCCGCTTGAAAAGCCACGTGCGCGATGCGCTCGATTTCCGGCTTGGAGTAGCGCATGGTGTCAAAAGCTTCTTCAGCACCGGGGAAGTGGCCGTCACTGGCCACGCGGCGACCACGCGGTTGGCCGAAGTAAATGTCGCCCGTTAACTCGCGGATGATCAAGATGTCCAAGCCCGAAATCAGCTCGGGCTTCAGGCTCGAGGCGCCCACCAGTTGCTCGTAGCAAATGGCCGGACGGAAGTTGGCAAACAGACCCATGTTTTTGCGCAAGCCCAAGATGGCTTGTTCCGGACGCAACGGGCGGTCGAGCTTGTCGTATTTCCAGTCGCCCACCGCGCCAAACAGCACCGCGTCCGAGTCCATGGCCAGCTTCAGTGTGGCTTCGGGCAAGGGGTGACCATAGGCGTCGTAAGCCGCGCCGCCGACCAAGGCGGTTTCCATCTCGAATTTCAGGTCGAGGGTGTTCAGGACTTTGACGGCTTCTGCGACGATTTCGGTGCCGATGCCATCACCGGGGAGAACTGCAATTTTCATGGGGGTTCCAGTATTTTGTGGAGAGCTCAGGCGTTGACGGCGGTGTGCGCCAGCCATGGCTTGGTGGCCAAGCGTTCGGCTTCAAAGGCCTTGATCTTGTCGGCGTGACGCAGTGTCAGACCAATGTCGTCCAAGCCGTTGAGCAAGCAATATTTGCGGAAGGCCTGCACCTCAAAAGGAATTTCTTCGCCTTGCGGGCGCACGATCACTTGGCGCTCGAGGTCCACAGTGAGCTGGTAGCCGGGAAACGCGGCCACTTCGTCGAACAGTTGGGCCACCACGGCTTCGGGCAGCACGATGGGCAGCAAGCCGTTTTTGAAGCAGTTGTTGAAGAAGATGTCGGCAAAGCTCGGCGCGATCACGCAGCGAAAGCCGTATTGGTCAATGGCCCAAGGCGCGTGTTCGCGCGAAGAGCCGCAGCCAAAGTTCTTGCGGGCCAACAAGATGTTGGCACCTTGGTAGCGCGACTGGTTCAGCACAAAGTCGGGGTTGGGCTTGCGGCTGGCCGGGTCTTGGCCCGGAAAACCCACATCCAGATAACGCCACTCGTCAAACAGGTTGGGGCCAAAGCCGGTTTTGCGGATCGACTTGAGGAATTGCTTGGGAATGATGGCATCGGTGTCCACGTTGGCGCGGTCCATCGGGGCCACCAAGCCTTTGAGAAGGGTAAATTTTTGCATGGTGAGGTGTCCGGCGTTCAGGCAAATTTGCGGATGTCAACGAAGTGACCGTGCACGGCAGCGGCAGCAGCCATGGCGGGGCTGACCAAGTGGGTGCGGCCTCCAGCGCCTTGGCGGCCTTCGAAGTTGCGGTTGCTGGTGCTGGCGCAGCGTTCGCCGGGCTCGAGGCGGTCGGCGTTCATGGCCAAGCACATGGAGCAGCCTGGTTCGCGCCACTCAAAGCCTGCAGCCTTGAAGATTTCGTGCAGGCCTTCGCGCTCGGCTTGTTCTTTGACCAAGCCTGAACCCGGCACGACCATGGCCAGTTTGACGTTCTTGGCCACTTTTTGGCCCAGTTTCTTGACCACTGCGGCGGCTTCTCGCATGTCTTCAATGCGGCTGTTGGTGCAGGAGCCAATGAAGACTTTGTCGATGCTGATGTCGGTCAGTGCCTTGCCGGGTTGCAAGCCCATATAGGTCAAGGCGCGCTCAATCGCATCGCGCTTGACGTCGTCTTTTTCTTTGTCGGGGTCGGGGGTCTGGCCGTCGATGCCCAACACCATTTCGGGCGAAGTGCCCCAAGTGACTTGCGGCACGATGGCGCTGGCGTCCAGTTCCACCACGGCGTCAAAGTGCGCGCCGGGGTCGGACTGCAACGACTTCCAGTAGGCCACGGCGTGGTCCCACTCCGCGCCACCGACAAACTGCCCGGTTTTGGCGTCGGTGCCAGGTGAAAGCAAACGGCCTTTCACGTAGTCGATGGTTTTCTCGTCCACCGCCACCAAGCCGGCCCGTGCGCCGGCCTCGATGGCCATGTTGCAGACGGTCATGCGGGCTTCCATGCTGAGCGCGCGAATCGCTGAGCCCGCAAATTCGATGGTGTAGCCCGTACCCCCTGCGGTGCCAATTTTGCCGATGATGGCCAACACAATGTCTTTGCCAGTCAGGCCTTTGGCCAGCGTGCCTTCGACCTTGACCAGCATGTTTTTGGCCTTCTTGGCCAACAGGGTTTGCGTGGCCATGACGTGCTCGACTTCCGAGGTGCCGATGCCGTGGGCCAGCGCGCCAAATGCCCCGTGGGTGGAGGTGTGGGAGTCGCCGCAGACTACAGTCATGCCGGGCAGGGTGGCGCCGTTTTCAGGGCCAATGACATGCACGATGCCTTGGCGCTTGGACAAGAACGGGAAGAAGGCTGCAGAGCCGTATTCTTGGATGTTCGAGTCGAGTGTGGTGATTTGTTCTTTGCTGATGGGGTCGGTGATGCCGTCGTAGCCCAGCTCCCAACCGGTGGTGGGGGTGTTGTGGTCGGCGGTGGCCACGATGGAGCTCACGCGCCAGACTTTGCGACCCGCTTGGCGCAAGCCTTCAAAGGCTTGTGGGCTGGTGACTTCGTGCACCAGATGGCGGTCGATGTACAGGACGGAGGTGCCGTCTTCTTCGGTGTGGACGACGTGTTCGTCCCAAATCTTGTCGTAAAGCGTGCGTGCCATGGGGCTTCCTT
>JBEGTA010000275.1:0-2965 GCA_041179665.1 Pseudomonadota bacterium | reverse complement strand
GTAGGCGCTGGCGACACATTTTGGGGCAACACTTTGGCCGATTGGGCCTTGCAGCCCGCGGGCGCCCATGAGCGGGTGGCCAACACGCTGGAACTGTCCATGAAAGCCGCAGCCATTAACTGCACCCGCGAAGGTTGCCAGCCCCCCACCTTGGCAGAAGTTTTGGCTTTCTGAGCCAGTTAAGTCTTCTCAGACTTTTGCAGCCAATCAGCCGGCCTTGCGTGCGCGCCAAGCGCCATAGAGGGCAATCAAACCGGGCACCACAATCAGCGCCCAAATGATCTTGCTCAGGTGCGTTTGGACAAACGGCAAATTACCAAACAAATAACCGGCCAACGTCAACCCCACCACCCAAATAAAGCCGCCCACCACGTTGTAGAGGGTGAACTTGTGGCGCGTCATCTCGGCCACACCGGCCACAAAGGGCACAAAGGTGCGCACAAAGGGCATGAAGCGGGCGAGGATGATGGTGATACCGCCGTATTTTTCGTAGAAGGCGTGGGCTTGGTCAAAGGCCTGTCGGTTAAAAAACCGTGAGTCTTCCCACTGAAACACTTTGGGCCCAAAGTAACGCCCGATGGTGTAGTTGGTCTGGTCGCCCAAAATGGCCGCCGCCAACAACAAACCCATCACCAAGGGCAAGTTCATAAGCCCCGCGCCGCACATCGCTCCGACGATGAACAACAGCGAATCACCGGGCAAAAAGGGCATCACCACCACACCAGTCTCGACAAAGATGATGAGGAACAACAAGGCGTAAACCCACGCCCCATGTTGCGCCACAAAGGCTTCGAGGTAACGGTCCACATGAAGGATGAAATCGACGAGTTGCAGCAAGATGTCCATGGGCTGATTATCCTCGCCAAAGTGGTCCAACCAGACCCCCTAAAATGCCCCTGTGACCTCTCTCAACAGCCCGGCGAACGCGCGCCGCCCCATTCGCGAACTCCCCGATGAACTGATCAGCCAAATCGCGGCTGGTGAAGTGGTGGAACGCCCTGCCTCGGTGGTGCGTGAATTGGTCGACAACGCCATGGACGCCGGGGCTCAAAGCATCACCCTGCGTCTGATCGGTGGCGGCACTCGGCTGATTGCGGTGGAAGACGACGGCGCCGGCATCGAGCCTGACGAATTGCCCGTGGCCTTGAAGCGGCACGCCACCAGCAAAATCGGCAACCTTGATGAACTCGAGTCGGTCATGACCATGGGGTTTCGGGGTGAGGCTTTGGCCGCCATCAATTCGGTCTCTGAATTGACTTTGCTGTCCCGCACTGAGGGCCAAGCCAGCGCCTTTGCATTGGATGGTCGCACGGGCGAAATTCGTCCTGCAGCCCGCTCGGTGGGCACCACGGTCGAGGTGAAAGAACTGTTCTTTTCAACCCCTGCGCGGCGCAAATTTTTAAAGAGCGACAGCACCGAACTCGCGCATTGCATCGAAGCTGTGCGCCGCCACGCCTTGGCCCGCCCCGATGTGGGTTTTGCCATCTGGCACGAGGGCAAGTTGGTGGAGCAATGGCGCGTCCACCCCGGCAACGCTGGCTTGGAGCAACGTTTGGCCGATGTGCTGGGCGACGAGTTTGTGGCGCAATCGATTGCCGTGTCTTACCAAGCGGGCCCCTTGACGGTGATGGGGCGCGCTGGTTTGCCCGATGCCGCGCGTTCACGGCCTGACCATCAATTTGCTTATGTGAATGGTCGCTTTGTGCGCGACAAAGTGCTGATGCACGGCGCGCGCAGTGCTTACGAAGATGTGTTGCACGGCCACAAACAACCCGCCTACGCACTGTTTATTCAAATTGATCCGACGCTGGTCGATGTGAACGTGCACCCGACCAAGATCGAGGTTCGGTTCAGGGACAGCCGGGCCGTGCACCAAGCCGTGCGACACGCATTAGAAAACGCATTGGCCGCACCACGCGCCAACCATTTAGACACGCAAGCGGCCCCTTCCGCGCTGGCGAATTCGAGCGCCACCAACTTTCAGTTGAAAAACGCCCCTTCCGCGCCCGGCCTGCCTGAGTCGGCGCGCTGGCAGCAAGGGGGCATGGCTTTTGAAACGGCGAGTCCCTTCCGCCCGGATGCGTCACATCCCCGCGTGAACGGTGAACGTGCCATGGCCGACTTGAAAGCATTGTGGAACCCGTCGGCCGATGAACGGACAGCACCCAACCCGTGGCCCCCTTCGCAGGTCACCCCTGCATTACAGGCACAGGAAGCACCTGCGGCATATTCGGCCCTTTCGGCCCAAGAACCAACATTCCCAACAGTGACATGGACCCATGCCGCGGCACAGCCCTTGCCCGAAGGCGATTGGCCGCTCGGTCGTGCCGTCGCGCAATTGCACGGGGTTTATATCTTGGCCGAAAACAAACATGGCTTGGTGGTGGTGGACATGCACGCAGCGCACGAGCGCATCGTCTACGAACGTCTGAAAAGCCAACTGAATTCTGCCGATGGCGAGGGGCCACACATCGCCAGCCAACCGCTGTTGATTCCGGCCACCTTTGCCGCCAACCCGACCGAAGTGGCCACCGCCGAAGCTTGTGCTGAGGCCTTGCAACAACTCGGTCTGGAGATTTCACCGCTGTCAGCCAAAACCCTGGCCGTCCGCGCCGTGCCCACCAGCCTGGCTCAAGGCGATGCGGTTGAACTGGCCCGAAGTGTTTTGGCTGAACTCGCCCAACACGACGCCAGCACAGTGGTGCAACGGGCACAAAACGAGATTTTGGCCACCATGGCCTGCCACGGCGCCGTGCGTGCCAACCGCAAATTGACGCTGGAAGAAATGAACGCCTTGCTGCGGCAAATGGAAGAAACCGAGCGTTCCGACCAATGCAACCATGGCCGCCCCACCTGGCGCCAAATGAGCATGCGCGACTTGGATGCGCTGTTCTTGCGGGGCCGCTGATGCAGCGCTCTGCAAAGGACGCGGGTGGTGTGCAAACTCACCGATTGGGCGTGCAAG
>JBEGTA010000274.1:0-10755 GCA_041179665.1 Pseudomonadota bacterium | reverse complement strand
ACGGGCGTGAAGGGCGAAGCCACCAAGGCCTTGGGGTAATAGTCCAGCCCATGCCGGGCATAGGCATCGGCCCAAGCGTGGTCAAACACGTACTCGCCGCGCGAGTGGGTTTTGAGGTACAAGGGGCAGGCCGCAGCCAACAGGGGGCCGCTGGCTGTGTCGCGCCAAAGGGTGATGAGTTGCAAAGTCCAGCCGGTGTCTGGTGAAGCCGATTGGCTGCTTTGCAGCGCCGACAAATAGGCATGCTGTATGAAGGGAGATGGCGCGTCTTGCGCCGCCAGCAAGCCATCCCAATCCGAGGCGGCAATGGCCTCCCAATCTTCCAGCACCCGGGTGACATAATCCATGCTCACATTTTCTTGCACCTGTATGACTCTCCAAATTTGTGTGGCCCAGCTTAACTTTGTCGTTGGTGACATGCCGGGCAACGCCCGCAAAATCATCGACGCGGCAACTCGGGCTTATGCAGAGGGCGCACGCTTGCTGATCACGCCTGAGCTGTCGATTTGCGGCTATGCAGCCGAAGACCTGTTGCTGCGACCTGCCTTCATTGATGCTTGTGATGATGCCCTGAAAACGGTGGCCCACGAGTTGGCTGGGTTAAAGGGCATGCATGTGGTGGTGGGGCATCCCGAGGGGGGTGGCGTGCGCACCCGCAGTGTGGCCGTGACCCGTCGCCACAACCGCGCCAGTGTGGTGTGCGAAGGGCGAGTGGTGTGTCACTATGACAAGCGCGAATTGCCCAACTACCAAGTGTTTGATGAGCGCCGGTACTTCACGCCCGGTAACGGCGTGGGCGTGTTTGAGGTGGCGGGCGTTCGTGTGGGTTTGCTCATTTGCGAAGATGCTTGGTTTGAAGAACCGGCCCGCTTGGCGCGAGATGCCGGTGCGCAGGTGTTGGCGGTGTTGAATGCATCGCCCTTCCATGCTGGAAAAGGGCCAGAGCGTGAACAACGCATGCGCGAGCGTGTGGCCGACTGTGGCTTGCCGTTGATTTATGCCCATTTGGTGGGTGGGCAAGATGAGGTGATTTTTGAGGGGCGCTCGTTCGCCCTCAATGCCGAAGGCCAGGTGGTGGCCCGCGCTGAAGGTTTTCGCGAGGCCATGCTGGCGGTGCACGTCGCATCAGGCCCACAACAAGTGGATTTGACGGCCCCTGCCGATGCGGTGGTGCCCCTGGCCAGTGCCGATGCCGAATTGTGGGATGCCTTGGTTTTAGGGGTGCGAGATTACCTTGGCAAAAATGGTTTTAAGGGGGCCATTTTGGGTCTGTCCGGGGGCATTGACTCGGCACTGGTTCTGGCCATCGCGGTCGATGCGATTGGTGCTGACAAAATCCATGCGGTCATGATGCCGTCGCCTTACACCGCTGACATCAGTTGGATTGACTCGCGTGACATGGTCAAGCGCTTGGGCGTGCGTTACGACGAAGTAGCCATTGCCCCTCTGTTTGAGGGTTTCAAACAAGCATTGGCTGGGCAATTTGCCGGTTTGCAAGAAGACACCACCGAAGAAAACATCCAGGCGCGCATTCGGGGCACTTTGCTGATGGCGCTGTCCAACAAAACCGGTGCGATTGTGTTGACCACCGGTAACAAGAGCGAAATGGCGACGGGCTATTGCACCTTGTATGGCGACATGGCGGGTGGTTTTGCAGTCATCAAAGACGTGGTCAAAACCCGTGTATTTGAATTGGCCCGTTGGCGCAACCAGCATGACCCCTATGGCACGGGTAAAGAGCCCATTCCTGAGCGTATCCTGACCCGCCCCCCCAGCGCCGAGCTGCGGCCAGACCAAAAAGACCAAGACAGTTTGCCCGCCTATGAGGTGCTGGACGCGATCATCGCCCGCTACATGGAGAACGACGAAGGGGTCGAAGCCCTCATCGCCGATGGCTTTGAGCGCGCCGATGTCGAGCAGGTCACCCGCCTGATCAAACTCAACGAATACAAACGCCGGCAATCGCCTGTGGGGATTCGCGTGACCCACCGCAGTTTTGGCAAAGATTGGCGTTATCCTATGACCAACAAATTCCGCGCTTAAGTCAGCGCATCCATTTCTTATTGAGGACTCTTTCCATGAAACAGATCACCGCTGTCATCAAACCCTTCAAGTTGGAAGAAGTGCGCGAAAGTTTGGCCGAATGCGGCGTGACCGGTTTGACCGTCACCGAAGTCAAGGGTTTTGGCCGTCAAAAAGGCCACACCGAGTTGTACCGCGGTGCGGAATATGTTGTCGACTTTTTGCCCAAAGTGAAAGTGGAAGTGGTGGTCAAAGACCAAGACGCTGACAGCTGTGTCGATGCCATCGTGAAGGCCGCCCGCACCGGCAAGATTGGTGACGGCAAGATTTTTGTGACCAGCGTAGAGCGTGTGGTGCGCATTCGCACGGGCGAGGAAGACGAAACCGCTATTTAAGTCGCTGTTCGCTCTTCGCGTTCGCAGGTTAAATCAGATTCACCTTGGCCGGCAAGGCCAAGCCGGCTGACTCGACCAAGCCTTGCAGCAACGGCTCTGCATCGGCGCCGACGGTGACCAAGCCGGTTTGCCAATCGGACATGAAGCCGTCTTGCACGACTTGGTCGATAAAGCGAAGCAGGCCGTCGTAATACCCGTCGCAGTTGAGGATGCCCACGGGCTTGTCGTGGTACCCCAGTTGCCGCCAGGTCCAAACTTCAAACAATTCTTCAAAAGTGCCGATGCCGCCGGGCAATGCCAAAAACGCATCGGCTTTTTCAGCCATGAGGCGTTTGCGTTCATGCATGGTGTCCACCACATGCAACTCGGTGCAGCCGTGGTGCGCGAATTCTTTTTCAACCAAGGCCGTGGGGATGATGCCCACCACCGTGCCGCCCGCAGCCATGGTGGCTTCGGCCACCTGGCCCATCAAACCGCTGCGTCCGCCGCCATAAACCAATTGGCCGCCATGGGTGCCAATCCACGTGCCAACCTGCACGGCAAGTTGCACAAAAGCCGGGTTGTGTCCAGGCTTAGAGCCGCAATACACGCAGATAGAAAACGCCGGTGAAGGTGCGGTCGCGTTCATGGTTCAGAAAAACCGTTGCCAGATTGCGCTTGTCCAGATGCCCAAAGCCAGCAACAAACTCAGCAAGACCGCGGCACTGCCCATGTCCTTGGCGCGCTTGGACAAGTCGTGCCATTCGGGGCCGATGCGGTCAATGGCCGATTCAATGCAGGTGTTCAGCAGCTCCACGATCATCACCAACAACACCGAGCCTGCCAGCAAAGAGGTTTCAACCCAATTGCGACCCAGCCAAAATGACAGCGGCAACAAGGCCATGGCCAAGATGGCTTCTTGGCGAAACGCGGTTTCGCCCCAACCCGCCCGCAGGCCCTGGATGGAATAACCGGTGGCATGCAAGATGCGGTTCAAGCCTTTGCGTGCTTTTTGAGGGTTGACCTCTTGGGCTGGCGACATGGGGTGTTCTGACATGGGCTTAATTGAACAGGCTCAGCGTGTGGTGATGAGACGGGTGCCGGCAAAGGCATCGTGAAGGAATTGCCGCTCGGGATGAAAGCGACTGAGCAAGGCCCAAACGGCAATCCAGCCCAAAGTCAGGACGGTCACTTCGATCACCGACAGGCGTACAAAAGCGGAGGTGGCCATGGGAGGCATGAACCACAGCCAGCTGCCCAAGTAGCGCTTGAAGGCGGTTTTGCGGGTCACCTTGCGTCCCAAGGTGTCAACGATTTCAATGCGCCATGTTTTCATGGCCAAAGTTTGGCCACGGTGCCACATCCAAGTGAAGTAAATGCCCAAGACCAAAAAGCTCACAGCCTGTAAGCCCGATTTCAATTGGGGGTGAATTTTCATGTCACCCGGCGCGAGACCGGTCAGCCAATAAGCGGCAATGAAATAAACCAGACCGGAGGACACCATCACGCCAAACAACAACATGCCCTCGTACAACCAGCAGGCCATTCGGCGCATCAGAGAAGGGGCAGTCAGGTTGAGGGTATCGGAGGGAATGTCGGGGAGGGATGTGCCGCTTTGAATCATGAAGGCGCAGTTTCTGTGGCTTGCCGTGAGGCGTCTGTGCTGGGTGCTGATTCTAAGGGAGCGGGTGTGGCCACAGCGGGGGTGAGGGGCAACAAGGTTTTGCGATTGATCTCTGAACTGGGTGTGCGCTTTTCGGCGGCGGTGCGCACCGGCGTTTCAACCACGCGGTGAGGTGGCAAGGGCTTGGCGGTTGGAGCCGCACTTTTGGCAGGCGGCATCGAGGCCGCTGACAACATGCGCTTTTCTTCTGCAGAGAGCGCTTGGTAGGCCTCCCACTTGGCTTTTTTGTCTTCTTTGGGCAGGTTTTGCAGTTTGTTGAAGTTCAAACGGGCCAAATTGCGTTGTTGTGGGCTGAGGGACACCCAATCCGACATCCGCGAATGCATGGTGATTTGCTCGGTGACGGTCAACTGGTTGAAGTTTTGTGAGACTGCCAACCATTTTTTTTGTTGCTGGCCCGACAAAGCGTTCCACTGCGCACCCAAAGGCGCCAGCGCTTGTTTCTGCAAGGCCGTCAATTCTTTCCAAGCACGTGACGCAGGCTCAACTGGCTGCGTCTGAGCGATGCCGATCGCTTGGGAAGAGATGGCTGCTGTGGACGGAGAGGGCGCAATGACGGCAGCCGCATCCGCGGCGACTGCCGGGGCAAGGGTTGCGGTTTGTGCACCAGCCGGTGCGAAAGCAGCGACCAACAGCCACCCGCAAGCCATCTTGAGGCTTGTCCAAAGGGGATGCCGAGAGTTTGTGGCTCGATCAGTCATTTGCGGGGTTACCGGTGAGCCCTTTTTTCAGAAACTGGGCAAAACCAGGATCGGTGTAGGCGTCGGGCGGTAAAACGTCGGTCAGCAGGGCGGCATCGGTGGCGGCAAGTTCAGCGGTTCGGTCGTCTTGCTGCACCCATTGAATGGTCACCAAGCCCGCCAACAACACCAGCAGTGGCAATGCCGATGCCAAAATGCTCCAAGTGTTCAGGCCTTCATCGGCTGGGGCAGTCAAACTGCCGTTGGCATTGGCTTGGGGCGCGACGCTCAAGCGAGTCCGGGCCAAAGGCTTGCGTTGGGCCAGAGCCGATTGGCGCGCAATGCGCAAGCGCTCGGAGATGTCGTGGGGCAGTTCGGGCGTGGCCAACGTCAGTTGGTTGGACAACAAGCGCCCCAAACGGTCCATATGTTGTTCTGACTGCAAATTTTGGATTTTCATGGTCCGATTCCTTGTAAGCCCAAGGTTTTACTCAGGGCTTGAATGGCCCGAGAACAATGGGTTTTGACGCTGCCTTCTGAGCAGCCCATCACTGCAGCGGTTTCTGCCACATCCAGTTCTTCCCAATAACGCAGCAGGAAGGCTTCTCGTTGACGCGCAGGCAATTCCATCACTGCGGCTTCAATGTGATCCAGCGTCTGAACGCGCTCAACCCACTGTTCTGCGCTCTCTGAAGACGCTTCATCTGGGGGATTGGATGTCACCTCCAGCAGGTCAAAATCACCTTGACCGTCCTGAGGTCCGAAATCGCCCAAGTTGGTGAAGAGGGCATTGCGCGTTTTTTGGCGCCTGAACCAGTCCAGCATGGTGTTGGACAAAATGCGCTGGAACAACAAGGGAAGCTCAGACAGGGGCTTGTCAGCGTAGTTGGTGCACAGCTTGATCATGCTGTCTTGCAGGATGTCCAAGGCCGCATCTTCGTTCCGAACATGGAAAAAGGTGCGCTTGAACGCCTTTTTTTCCACGTTTTTCAGAAAATCTGAGAGTTCGGTGTCGGAAGCCAAATTGTTTCAACACCCGCGAAAGCGGTGTTTTTCCCAGTCAAAGAATGGAGAGAGGCCTGAAAGAGCCGCCCTTTGGCCCGAGGATGCGGGCGGTGCGCATTATGGCACTGGCGGCCCATTTTTGAGCAGTTCAAGGATGGGCTGGAGACTAATGCGATAATGCGCGATTGCAATTGAAAAAAAGCAAACGGATCACCGTCCGGCACTTTTACAGTTTGGTGCCCATGTCTGTGGTCTTAAGTCCTAAAGCCACTCCACAAGAGTCGAGCCCAGGGGCACCCAAGGTTTTTCGTTAGAGAAATTCACAAAGGTTGAATATGGAAATGAACAAAGCCGAATCGGCATCCCCACCTGTGGGCGCGCAAGAGTTGCGCGGCGCAGAAATCCTCGTCAAAGCGCTTCAAGCAGAAAAAGTTCAGTACATCTGGGGCTATCCCGGCGGTGCCGTGCTGCACATCTACGACGCGTTATACAAACAAGACACCATGCAGCACGTGCTGGTGCGCCACGAACAAGCTGCGGTGCACGCGGCCGACGGCTTCGCCCGTGCGACTGGAGAAGTCGGCGTGGCTCTGGTCACTTCGGGTCCCGGTTTTACCAATGCCGTGACCGGCATTGCGACGGCTTACATGGACAGCATTCCGATGGTCATCATCAGTGGCCAAGTGCCCACTGCGGCTATCGGCCTGGATGCTTTCCAAGAATGCGATGCCGTGGGCATTTCCCGCCCCATCGTGAAACACAACTTCTTGGTCAAAGACGTCCGCGACATGGCCATGGTCATGAAGAAGGCTTTCCACATTGCCCGCAGCGGTCGCCCTGGCCCGGTGGTGGTGGATGTGCCAAAAGACGTGTCGTTCAACAAAGCGCTGTACACCGGTTACCCCGAGTCGGTTGAGATGCGCTCCTACAACCCTGTGCGCAAAGGCCATGGCGGTCAAATTCGCAAGGCCCTGCAGTTGTTGATGTCGGCCAAGCGGCCCTACATTTACACCGGCGGTGGTGTCTTGATGAGCGAGGCCAGCGGCGAGTTGCGCGCCTTGGTCGACATGCTGAACTTCCCGGTGACCAACACCCTGATGGGCTTGGGCGCGTTTCCAGCCACCGATCGCCGATTCTTGGGCATGTTGGGCATGCACGGCACACTCGAAGCCAACAACGCGATGCAAAGCTGCGATGTGTTGCTGGCCATTGGCGCACGTTTTGACGACCGCGTGATTGGCAACCCCAAGCACTTCGCGCAAAACGAACGCAAGATCATCCACATCGACATCGACCCTTCGAGCATTTCTAAGCGCGTCAAGGTTGACGTGCCGATTGTGGGCGATGTCAAAGACGTGCTGACCGAGTTGATGGGCATGATTCGCGAGTCGGGCCAAAAGGCCGACCCTCAAGCGCTGGAGCAATGGTGGAACACCATTGAAGGCTGGCGCAGCCGCGATTGCATGAAGTACGAAAACAGCAACGGTCTGGTCATCAAGCCACAAAAAGTCATTGAGACTTTGTGGGAGATGACCAAAGACGCCGATGCGTACATCACCTCCGATGTGGGCCAACACCAAATGTGGGCGGCTCAGTATTACAAGTTCAACGAACCCCGCCGCTGGATCAACTCAGGTGGTTTGGGCACCATGGGCGTGGGCATTCCATACGCCATGGGCATCAAGCTGGCCAAACCCGACAGCGAAGTTTTTTGCGTCACGGGCGAAGGCTCGGTGCAGATGTGTATTCAGGAACTCTCGACTTGCCTGCAATACAACACGCCCATCAAGATCGTGGCTTTGAACAACCGCTATCTGGGCATGGTGCGCCAGTGGCAAGAGATCGAATACTCCGGTCGTTACAGCCACAGCTACATGGACGCGTTGCCCAACTTCGTGAAACTTGCAGAAGCCTATGGGCACGTTGGCATCTTGGTTGAGAAGCCCGAAGACGTGGAGCCTGCTTTGCAAGAAGCGCGCCGTCTGAAAGACCGGACTGTGTTCTTAGACATCCGTACCGACCCCACAGAAAACGTCTTCCCCATGGTGAAGGCGGGTAAGGGCATCACCGAAATGTTGCTCGGCTCGGAGGATCTGTAATCATGAAACACATCATCGCTGTACTGATCGAAAACGAAGCTGGCGCTTTGTCACGAGTCGTGGGCCTGTTCTCGGCACGTGGCTACAACATCGAGTCCTTGACGGTGGCGCCCACCGAAGACCCCAGCTTGTCGCGCATGACCATTCAGACCACCGGCTCTGACGATGTGATTGAGCAAATCACCAAACACCTGAACCGCTTGATTGAAGTGGTCAAGGTGGTCGACCTGACCGAAGGCGCTTACACCGAACGCGAGCTGATGCTGGTGAAGGTGCGTGCCGTGGGCAAGGAACGCGAAGAAATGAAACGCATGGCCGACATTTTCCGTGGCCGTGTGATCGACGTCACCGACAAAAGCTACACCATTGAGCTGACCGGTGACCAATCCAAGAACGACGCCTTTTTGGAGGCGATCGACCGCAGTGCCATTTTGGAGACCGTGCGCACGGGTGCGTGCGGTATCGGGCGCGGCGAGCGCATCCTGCGCGTCTAATCCCACTCATTGAACCTGTTTATTCCTAAGGAGAACCCTGTGAAAGTTTTTTACGACAAAGATTGTGATCTGAGCGTCATCAAAGGCAAAACTGTTGCCATCATTGGTTACGGATCGCAAGGCCACGCACACGCTCAAAACCTGAACGACAGCGGCGTCAAAGTGGTGGTCGGTCTGCGCAAAGGCGGCGCATCGTGGGACAAAGTCGGCAAAGCCGGTTTGACCGTGATGGAAGTCAACGATGCTGTGAAAGCCGCTGACGTGGTCATGATCTTGTTGCCCGACGAACAAATCGCTGAGGTGTACAGCAACAACGTGGCCCCCAACATCAAGCAAGGCGCTTCGTTGGCTTTTGCCCACGGCTTCAACGTGCACTACAACCAAGTGGTTCCCCGCGAAGACTTGGACGTGTGGATGGTCGCCCCTAAGGCCCCAGGCCACACCGTGCGCAACACCTACACCCAAGGCGGTGGCGTGCCCCATTTGGTGGCGATTCATCAAGACAAGAGCGGCAAGGCCCGTGCCTTGGCTCTGAGCTACGCCATGGCCAACGGTGGCGGCAAAGCCGGCATCATTGAAACCAACTTCAAAGAAGAAACCGAAACCGACTTGTTCGGCGAACAAGCCGTGTTGTGCGGCGGTGCGGTTGAACTCATCAAAATGGGTTACGAGACTTTGGTCGAAGCTGGTTATGCCCCAGAAATGGCCTATTTCGAGTGCTTGCACGAGTTGAAGTTGATCGTGGACTTGATCTACGAAGGCGGCATCGGCAACATGAACTACTCGATCTCGAACAACGCCGAGTACGGCGAATACGTCACCGGTCCTGAAGTCATCAACGCACAAAGCCGTGAAGCCATGCGCAACGCCTTGAAGCGCATTCAGACTGGCGAATACGCCAAGATGTTCATCTTGGAAGGTAAAACCAACTACCCAAGCATGACAGCTCGCCGTCGCTTGACTTCCGAGCACTCCATTGAAGTTGTGGGCGCACAATTGCGCGCCATGATGCCTTGGATTGCCAAGAACAAATTGGTCGACAAGAGCCGCAACTGATCTCCAATTGGGGGATCACCAAAAAGGCCACTGCGGTGGCCTTTTTCAATGGGCGCTGGTGCTGGCTTAAACTCGTCATCAAGCGATTTGAGCCAAGCCCTTCTGAACAGGATTTGAAGATGAACCAAGATACCGATAAAGCCGAAGAACTGGACGCGCCTGCGCCTGTGCGCAAACCGTCCAAGGGTATCTACATGCTGCCCAACATGATCACCTTGGCGGCATTGTTTGCGGGGTTTTATGCCGTGGTCATGGCCATCAATGGCCGTTTTGACTTGGCCACAGTGGGCATTTTCAGTGCCATGGTGCTGGACAGCCTGGACGGCCGTGTGGCCCGCATGACCAACACCCAAAGTGCTTTTGGTGAGCAGATGGATTCACTGTCTGACATGGTTTCTTTTGGTGCGGCGCCCGCGCTCATCGCTTACGTTTGGACACTCAAAGAGCTTGGGCGTTGGGGCTGGATTGCTGCCTTTGTGTATTGTGCTTGCGCTGCTTTGCGTTTGGCCCGCTTCAATGTCAACACAGGCGTGGTGGACAAGCGCTACTTTCAGGGCCTGCCTTCGCCCGCTGCGGCGGCTTTGGTCATGGGTTTTGTCTGGATCATGTTCGAGAATGCCGTACCTGCGAAAGCGGTGGCTTGGGGCATGTTTGCGGTCTGTCTGTTTGCCGGCCTGACCATGGTCACCAATGTGCCGTTTTACAGTTTTAAAGACATGCACATGAAAAAGAGCGTGCCATTTGCCACCTTGGTTTTGGTCGCCCTGGGCATCGCCGCCGTCAATATTGACCCGCCCATTATGCTTTTTGGCATGTTTGTGGTCTACGGCTTGAGTGGCTATGTGGTTTATGTGTGGCGCAAGGTCAAAGGCCAGCCCACCAGCATGATCAGCACCTCCACCGATGAGCCTGAAGAGCGCGGTTTGCACCAGTGAGCCCATGCCCAATCTGTGCATTTGATTTGTGCTAAAGTATTTTCATGAACTTTTCTTTGCTTGCACTACTGCTACTGCCCAACGGGCGGGATGTGTAGCGCACGCAAACATTTTCCCAAAAGGCCCGTATGCCATCCGCATCGGGCCTTTTGCATTTGTTGCTTGGACTTGCGGGTTAATGACCAGGAGTAGAGATGACTGACAAATTGATTATTTTCGACACCACCTTGCGTGACGGTGAACAATCACCCGGTGCCTCCATGACCCGGGATGAGAAGCTGCGCATTGCCCGTCAGTTAGAGCGCCTGCGTGTGGATGTGATCGAGGCCGGTTTTGCTGCCAGCTCCAATGGCGACTTCGAGGCCGTCAAAACCATCGCCGATGCCATCAAGGAGTCCACCGTTTG
>JBEGTA010000273.1:0-6246 GCA_041179665.1 Pseudomonadota bacterium | reverse complement strand
GGGCTGCGACCCGAGGGCATCCGCGAATGGAACTACTCCACCAACCTGCACACCCCGGGCGGCATGAATGACCGTGAGTTGCTGGCAGCGGCCGACTTGGCTTGCCAACGCCAGGTTTGGGACCGTTGCATCAACACCAGCGATCGCACCAAAGAGACGATTGACTTTGACCAGCGTTTCCCGATGCCGCTGCGAGAGATCGTGGTGCGACGCGCGGGCGAGATCAAACTGGACCCTGCATTTGTGTATGGCCTGATTCGGCAAGAAAGCCGCTTCATCATGGATGCCCGCTCGCATGTGGGTGCTTCGGGCCTGATGCAAGTCATGCCGGCCACAGCCAAATGGACTGCGAAAAAAATTGGCCTGACCCAATTCACTCCCGACCAAATTACCGACCGCGAAGTGAACGTCACCATTGGCACGGCTTATCTGAAGCTGGTGCTGGACGACTTTGAAGGCTCAATGCCCATGGCCACCGCGGCCTACAACGCTGGCCCTGGCCGACCCCGCAGTTGGCGCAACGGCCCTGTCATGGAAGCGGCCATTTGGGCAGAAAACATTCCCTTCAATGAAACGCGTGACTATGTGAAGAAAGTGTTGTCCAACACCACCAACTACGCCGCCATCCTGACGCGCCAACCGCAGTCGCTGAAGGCCCGTCTGGGCTCGATCGGGCCTCGCCCATCAGCCACGACCGAGGTCAACAAAGACCTGCCCTAAAGACAGGCCGGCCAGCCCCGCGCTGGGGCTCAGGCCGCTGATTCGGGTCCGAGCAATTCGTCCAGATTGGCACGAATTTTTTCTTCGATCTTGCCGCTGTACGCGCCAAGCAAAAAACCCAGCTTCAAGTGCAAATCAAATTGACTGGCAGTGACCGTCAGCGAGCCGCTCACGCCGCTGCGTTCAAAACGCATGCGGTCGGTGCTGTCACCAGGCTCTGAGGTGCAGGTCATGCCCCACTCTTGCTCGGCCTGTTCGCGCCAGCGCTCGGCCACTTCGCGTGCACCGGTCAGTCCCAAGGTGTGCGCGCGTTCAATTTTCAAATCAGGCATGGCTTGCTTTCGTGGGTGGGGCTTGGTGTGAGGCGTCCAGCATCACCTCCACAAGACAGTCATAAAAAACCGGCGCACGGCCGAGGTCGGTCAAGTTTTGGCTGGTCAATTCGTTCACGTTGGTGCCGTTCAAACCCAACTTGCGCCACCAAACACCCAAACCGTGGACCACGCCAGGCCGGGCGCGTTGGTTCAGTCGCGCCTTGCAGTGGTAAACGCCGCGCTCGTTGAAGACCCGTACCACTGCGCCGTCTTCAATGCCTCTGGCGTTGGCGTCTTGCGGGTGCATCTCGAGCACCGGCTCGGCTTCGATGTCGCGCAAACTTTGCACATTGACAAAGGTGGAGTTCAAAAAATTTCGTGCCGGCGGAGAGATCATGGCCAACGGATAACGGCCGCTTGGATCGGCCACCTCGTAATTGGGTACATGGTCGGGCAAGCCATCGAGCCCTTGGTCGGCCAGGCGTTGGCTGAAAAACTCGCAGCGCCCCGATGGCGAAGGAAAGCCGCCTTCTGCAAACGGGGCATCGGGCACCGGCAAAGTGGCAAACCCGTGCGCCAACAGTTGCTCAAAGTCTTGTGCATCACCGATGGCACTGCGGCACAGGCTTTCGTCGGTTTCAGAAAAACACGGCGCGTCAAAACCCATGCGGGCGGCCAGCGCGCGAAAGATCTCGGTGTTGGTGCGGGACTGCCCCACGGGCGCAATGGCCGGCCGGTTCAACAGCACGTCGGTGTGGCCATAACTGGTGTGAATGTCCCAGTGCTCAAGTTGGGTGGTGGCCGGCAATATGAAGTCGGCGTAGTCGGCGGTATCGGTTTGGAAATGCTCCAACACCACGGTGAACAAATCTTCACGCGCAAAGCCCTGCACCACCTTGCCTGATTCAGGGGCCACGGCCACGGGGTTGCTGTTGTAGACCACCAAGGCCTCAATCTTGGGGCCAAACGCCACCGATGCTGGGCGCAACAAATCATCCCCAATGGTGGACATGTTGACTGTGCGCGGACGCCGCTCGCCCAACAAGTCTGGCCGCTGCAAGGCAGCGCGGCGCACCGGAAAATGCCCAGAGCTGCTGAGCAACAAACCCCCAGCTCGGTGGCGCCACGCCCCGGTGAGGGCGGGCAAACAAGCAATCGCTCGGACCGCATTGCCACCCCCGCGCACGCGTTGCATGCCGTAGTTGAGGCGAATGGCCGCCGGCTTGAGGGTGCCCCAGTCGCGTGCCAATTGCTGGATTTGATGCACCGGCACGCCACAGACTTCAGCCGCGCGTTCGGGCGGCCACTGCAAGGCCCGCGCTTTCAAGGCCTCCCAGCCCAAGGTGTAGCGCTCAATGTAGTCGTGGTCGAGCCAGTTGTGCACGATTAACTCGTGCATCAGGGCCAAGGCCAGCGCGGCATCGGTGCCGGGACGCAGGGCAATGTGTTCGTGGCATTTTTCGGCCGTTTCGCTGCGCCGGGGGTCAATGCACACCAGCTTGGCCCCTTGGCGTTTGGCCTCTTGGGCAATGCGCCAAAAATGCAGGTTGCTGCCAATCGAATTGCTGCCCCAAATGACGATCAATTGGGACTCCGCAAAAAACGCCACCTTCATGCCCACCTTGTTGCCCAAGGTCTGGGTCAATGCCTCAGCGCCAGCAGAGGCACAAATCGTGCGGTCCAACAGCGAAGCCCCCAACTGGTGAAAAAAGCGCGCGGCAATCGACTCGCCTTGCACCAGCCCCATCGTGCCGGCATAGCTGTAGGGCAAGATCGCTTGCGGGTCGCGTGCGGCAATGTGGCTGAGCCGCGCCGCAATGGCATCCAACGCGTCGTCCCAACTCACGGGCTCAAACTGGCCAGACCCTTTGGGCCCCGTGCGGCGCAGGGGTTGCAACACCCGCTCGGGATGGTAGGTGCGCTCGGTGTAGCGCGAGACTTTGGTGCACAGCACACCGTCGGTCGGCGCATGCGCCGGATTGCCCTGAACCTTGGTGGCGCGGCCGTTCTCAACCGTGGTCAGCAAAGCGCAGGTGTCTGGACAGTCGTGCGGACACGCGCCACGCACGAGGGTGTTGTCGTCTGGCTGTTGGGTTGCCGTTGTCATTGCATCTCTTTCCTCATCGGGTGGCCTTGGGCGAAACAGGCCGCCCAGCGACACATTGACCCATCTGCTTTTCGCCCCGTTGCCAACAGGGGCTGGGCACTCGGTCGTTGCGCTCGGGAATGCCATCCATGCGGATCTGTGCCACATGGGTGCGGAAGCTGCGCACGCCTTGTTTGTCCAATTCAAGTTGCAACAACCAACCGCGCCGCTGTTGCTCGTTGTCGGTTTCTTTCATGACGAAATTACCGACGCTGTAAATGATGGGTTTGCCGTTGATGTGCTCGATGTCTTGTGTCACATGCGGGTGTCCGCCGATCACAGCATCGGCCCCTGCAGCCACCATCAGACGGGCCAATTGCCGTTGGCGCGCGTTGGCAACAGGCTCGTTTTCCCAGCCCCAATGCATGATGGGAATCACCAAATCGGCCCGGTGCACTTGCCGCGCTTTGCGAATGTCGTCCACCACTTGCTCGTCTTCGCTCCAAGCCACGCCAGGGGCGTTGTGGTCGGCTTCAAAACTGCGCGGCATGAATTCGTTGTAGCTCAAGATGGCCAAGCGCAAACCATTGCGCTCGACGATCCAGGGCGTGTGGGCTTGCGACAAATTGTGTCCGCCGCCCACTTGGGCCAAGCCCGATTGCTTCAACAGCCCCAGCATTTCTGCAAATGCTGCGCGGCCAAAATCGCCCGAATGGTTGTTGGCCAAAGCCACGGCATCGAAATGCTTTTTCACCACTGGCAATACCCGGGGATGTGCCCGAAATGTATAGTTTTTGTGCCCTGCATCACCCAAGGTGGCCACCACACACTCGAGGTTGGCGATCCTGATGTCGGCATCGGCGAAAACCTGAGAAAAATCGGCAAAGGGGTCGCCACCCGAGGCGATCAAGCGACCCGGCTCGTCGTCCAAAACGGTGTCTCCCGCAAACACCAGAGTCACGGGTTTCGCAGGCGTGCTTTGCGCCCACACGACCGCATGATGCGCAAGTCCGAGCGCGAGTGTGAGGCCCAACAACGGCCACACCACCAGACAGTTCAAGAGCGGCCGCCTCATGGCTTCACCCCCGCCAGCGTGCAGCTGTAAATCAACTCGCGCTCGACCGCACCCGCATAAATGTAGTGCTGCCCCGTCAAGGCCATGGCGCCGGCTTTGGAGCGGGGCGCAACAAAGGGCGGCAAATACTTGGCCTGGTGCACCAACACCGGATGCGGCAAAGCGTCCAGATAGGTGTACAAGAGAATGCGTTGAACCTGCTTGTCGTTGCCCACCATGACCGCTTTGAACCAGAAACGGCCGCCGATATCGACCGATGGCACGGGGTAAGGGTCTTCAACCGGGCGCGCCTGCACGGTGTGCGTCGTGCCGGCGTAACTGACCTGACAACTCAAGACAGGCGTGGCCCACGCCCCCATCGGCAGGCCTGCCAGCCAGAAAGTCGCCAACCCCGCCAAAGCGCGTCGGGTTACGGGTAAAAAAGAGGGAGAAACGAAATTTGGCATCATGAATCACGGATTTTGCACGCTCAGAGCGCATCCTAAGGGGCAATTTGCCCCATTGATTCGTCCTCTTGGCAAAGATATTCAACTCCCGCTAGACTGCACTTTATGAAGCTCATTGACTCCCTCCTCACCGACGCAGCCAGCATTGCGGCCATTCGCAAAGATATCCACGCCCACCCTGAACTTTGCTTTCAGGAAGTGCGCACCGCCGATGTGGTGGCCCAGCAGTTGACCGATTGGGGCATTCCCATTCACCGCGGCATGGGCACCACTGGGGTGGTGGGCATCGTGCACGGCCGAGATGGTGGTGCTTGCGGACGCGGCATTGGCTTGCGCGCCGACATCGACGCGTTGCCCATGCAAGAGTTCAACACCTTTGCCCATGCCAGCAAACACCAAGGCAAGATGCACGCCTGTGGCCACGATGGCCACACCGCCATGCTGCTGGCAGCCGCCAAACATTTGGCCAAAAACCGCGACTTCGATGGCACCGTTTACCTGATCTTTCAACCCGCGGAAGAAGGTGGTGGTGGTGCCCGCGAAATGATCAAAGACGGTTTGTTTGACAAGTTCCCGATGCAAGCCGTTTTCGGCATGCACAACTGGCCCGGTGCGGCGGTGGGCACGTTTGCCGTCAGTCCAGGGCCTGTCATGGCCTCGAGCAACGAGTTCAAGATCACCATTCGCGGCAAGGGCAGCCATGCGGCGCTGCCCCACAACGGGGTCGACCCCGTGCCCATCGCCTGCCAAATGGTGCAAGCGTTTCAGACCATCATCACGCGCAACAAAAAACCCGTGGACGCTGGCGTGATCTCGGTGACCATGATCCACGCTGGCGAAGCCACCAATGTGGTGCCCGACTTCTGCGAGTTGCAGGGCACAGTTCGCACCTTCAGCATTGAAGTGCTCGATTTGATCGAGTCACGCATGCGGCAAGTGGCCGAATCGATTTGCGACGCATTCGAGGCCAAATGCGAATTTGAATTCGACCGCAACTACCCGCCCACCATCAATAGCGAGGCCGAGGCTAACTTTGCCCGTAAGGTCATGGCCGGCATTGTGGGCACCGAGCAGGTCATGGTGCAAGAACCCACCATGGGGGCCGAAGACTTCTCTTACATGCTGCAGGCCAAGCCAGGGGCTTATGTCTTCATCAGCAATGGCGATGGCGCGCACCGCGAAATGGGCCACGGCGGTGGTCCTTGCACCTTGCACAACCCCAGTTACGACTTCAATGACGATCTAATTCCTTTGGGCGGCACGTATTGGGTTGAACTGGCCACGCAATGGTTGGCCCAGCCCAGCCCAACTGCTTGAGCCGACCATGCCGCGCGTTCTGGTTTTAGGGGGCAGTGGTTTTGTCGGCCGACAGGTGTGTGAGCAACTGGCCCGACTGGGCTGGCAGATCACAGTGCCCACACGGCGAGCCAGCCATGCCGCTCGCATTCAAAATCTGCCGGGCTTGACCGTTCTCGAAGCCTCGGTTCACCGCGAAGCCGATTTGGCTCGCTTGATGCCCGGGCACGATGCCGTGGTCAATTTGGTTGCCGTTTTGCACGGCACCGAAGCCCGTTTTGATCACGTCCATGTCCAACTGCCCCGCAA
>JBEGTA010000272.1:0-6534 GCA_041179665.1 Pseudomonadota bacterium | reverse complement strand
GGGTGGCCCCGAGGTGCCAAGACGCATCCACCGACGGACAAGCCAACGACTGGCATTTGACGCATTGGACCCAACTGCTCAACAGCGGCGCTGGCATGGTCACTTTGGAGGCCACGGCGGTTTCTAGAGAAGGCCGCATCAGCCCCGGCTGCTTGGGGCTGTGGGACGACGCGACCGCCAATGCCTTGGACGAACATTTGGCCCGTGCCAGCCGGTTGGCGCCTGCGGTGCCGGTGTGCATCCAGCTGAGCCACGCTGGGCGCAAGGCCTCGAGTGCTGTGCCTTGGGCTGGCGGCATGCTGCTCGATGCCGAGCACGGCGGCTGGACCACGCTGGCCCCCAGCGCTATTGCCCATTTGCCCCAAGAAACAGCGCCACAAGAACTGACGCGCCAAGACATCGACCGCATCTTGAATGACTTTGTGCAAGCCGCGCGGCGCGCCAGGGCCATGGGCATCCAAGCCATTGAGTTGCATGCGGCTCACGGCTATTTGTTGCACCAATTTTTGTCGCCTTTGTCGAACCAGCGCACCGACGCTTATGGCGGCAGCTTTGACCACCGCATTCGCTTTCCTTTAGAAGTGTTCAACGCCGTGCGCAGCGTTTTTAATGGCGCATTGGGCATGCGCATTTCGGCCACCGATTGGGTGGAAGGCGGCTGGACTGTGGAAGAAACAGCCGAGCTGGCGCGGGTGCTCAAAGAAGCGGGCGCGCAGTTTGTGCACATCTCTTCTGGCGGTGTGTCGCCCCAACAAAAAATTCCGTTGGGCCCCGAATACCAAGTGCCTTTGGCCAAGGCCGTCAAAGACGCTTCGGGCTTGACCACCTTTGCGGTGGGCCTGATCACCGAGCCGGCCCAAGCCGAAGCCGTGTTGCAGCGGGGCGATGCCGACTTGGTGGCGTTGGCCCGGTCATTCCTCTACAAGCCACGCTGGGGCTGGGAAGCGGCTGTCGCCTTGGGCGGCACCGTGGATGCGCAAGCCCAATACTGGCGCAGCTTGCCCCGCGAGGCCAAGAACATATTTAACGACGCCAAGATCGGTATGCGCTGATTTCCAACCTTCCAAAACAAAGAGAGACAAACATGAACATTCGCCGCAAATTCACCCAACTGCTGGCCCTGACCAGCCTGTGCGCCCCCATGGCCCTGATGGCGCAGGCCTTTCCCAGCAAATCCATTTCGCTGGTTGTGCCGGTGCCACCGGGCGGCTTGGTTGACACCTCGGCCCGCTTGGTTGCCGAGCCGCTGGGCCGCTTAATGGGCCAGTCCATCGTGGTGGAAAACAAAGGCGGCGCCAGCGGCAACTTGGCCTACCAGCAGGTGGCCCGCAGCCCCAAGGATGGCCACACTTTGTTGGTGTCGTACTCGGGCTATCACGTTGCGAACCCGATCCTCATGACCAAGCTGCCTTGGGAGCTGAAGGACCTGACACCCGTGGGCCTGATCACCGTGGCCACCAACGTGGTGGCAGTGCACCCCTCGGTGCCTGTGAACACGATGAAAGAGTTCATCGCTTACTTGAAACAAAACCCGGGCAAGCTGAACTATGCCTCGCAAGGCAACGGCTCGGTCTCGCACATTGGCACCGAAATCTTCAAACAACAAACCGGTGTGAACCTGATGCATGTGCCTTACAAAGGTTCGGGCCAGGCCATTGCCGATGTGCTGAGCGGACAGGTGCAAGTGTTCATGACCACGCCACCCTCGGTGATGCAACACATTCAAGGCGGCAAGCTCAAGGCTTTGGCCGTGACCGGCAAAAAACGCCATGCCGGTATGCCCCAAGTGCCCACCATGGCCGAGGCCGGTTACCCCAACTTTGATCTGGAGTCTTGGGTGGCTTTGTATGCACCTTCAGGCACTCCAACTGCCGTCATCAACCAACTGGCCGATGCCGTGAAACGCAGTTTGGACATGCCCGAGAGCAAGCAACGCGCCGATGCCGCTGGCATTGAAGTGCGCTTTGTGGCGCCGGCCGAGATGAACAAAATTTTGGACCGCGACATCGCCGACTGGACACAAGCCATCAAGGCCGCCAATATCCAGCTGGATTGATCGGCTGAAATTGAAAAGCCGGAGCGGGCCTTGCGGCCAGCTCCGGCTTTTTTGTGTGCGAAGTGCTGCGGCTTACTTCAAGTCGCCCGCCAAACTGGCCAGCGTTTCAGCAGGAATGTCGAGGTGTGACGGGTAATGCGTGTGATCGCAGCCCAGCTTGACGCCCGCACCCGCTTTGACGGCGGCGCACATGGTGGCGGACAACTCAAAACGAACAAAGTGCACGGCTGAAGTTTTTTCTTCGGTCTCGCGGTCCAAGTCTTCGTCGGCAATGGCGTAAACGCGGGCGTGGCCCTCCACCTCAACAAAGAGGCGGTCTTCCACGCCAATGAGTTTGGCCAACTCGCGCTTGCGCTCATGAACGTCGACGTACTCGATCATCATGGTCGCCTTCCAGTTGCTGCCATCGGGCACCAAGGGGGCATAGGCTTCAATCTCTTGCTGGATGCCTTCTTCTTCAAAGACTTTTTCGATGCGCAACATTTCTTGGATTTGGTAGCGAATGGTGGTTTCGCTTTCAAACTGCACATTGATGTGCTCGCCCAACATGACGCTGCGAAGCTTGCGGTGCGCGATCACCAGGGGCTTGTTGACTTTGCGCCACTTGGTGTAAGCCTCCAAGGACATCAGGGTTTCGGCGGTGATTTTTCCGGTCAGTTGCATCTCAATCTTCCTTGTTTATTTCAGGCCGTAGGCTTTGCGCACCAGGGTCAGGGGGTGGTTCAACTCAGGAGCGCCCAGGCCATTGACTTCAAAGCCCTGCGCGATGTGGTGCCCGCCCAGCGGGCAGTCTGAGCTGATGAAGTCGGGCTTGGAGCCGTCTTTCATGGTGGCCATGGCTTTGAACACCGGCTTGCCGATCTTCATGGCCATCTCGTGCGAGCCTTTTTTGACGCCATAGGTACCGGCGTGGCCAGAGCAGCGCTCGATGGTGTTGATCTCGGTGTCCGGGATCATCTTGAGCATTTCTTCGGTCTTTTTGCCAATGTTTTGCACGCGCCCATGGCATGGAATTTGGTAGCTCACATTGCCCAGCTTTTGCGGAAACTCGGTCTTCAGCAAACCGTCTCGCTTGCGCGCCATGAAATACTCAAACGGGTCCCACAGCGCGTCTTTCACCAACTGGGTGTCGCTGCAATCGGGAAACATCAACGGGATTTCTTGCTTGAACATCAAAGCGCAACTGGGCACTGCCGCGATGATGGCAAAGCCGTCTTTGGCGTATTTGGCCAGCACCGGAATGTTGGCTTCTTTGGCGTCTTTGACCGAGTCCAAATCGCCCAACTCGAGCTTGGGCATGCCGCAGCATTTCTCTTTCTCGACCAACACATACGGAATGTCGTTGTGGTCCAAGATTTTCAGCAAGTCGTGCCCGATGCCAGGCTCGTTGTAGTTGATGTAGCAGGTGGAATAGATGGCCACTTTGCCGGGTGTTTTTTCGCCGTCCACCACTTTGGAAGCCTTGGCTGGCGGGGTGTCAGAGCGGAATTTTTTAGTCGCCAGTGACGGCAGCCAAGCGTTTTTGTCCACGCCGGCCACACTCTCTAAGACATCGCGGCCAAGGGCGGTTTTGTTGATGGCATTGACCGCTTGCACCACGATAGGAATGCCGGCAAAAGAGCCGTGCACATCGGTCGAGGCCAAGAGTTTTTCTGCGGTGCCCACTTCGCCTTTTTTGAACTTGATGGCTTTGGCCCGCAGCATGGTGTGCGGGAAGTCCAAGTTCCACTCATGGGGCGGGGTGTAGGGGCACTTGGTCATGTAGCACAGGTCGCACATGTAGCACTGGTCCACCACTTTCCAGTAGTCCTTCTTGTCGACCCCATCGACTTCCATGGTGCTGCTCTCGTCCACCAAATCAAACAAGGTGGGAAACGAGTTGCACAGGCTCACGCAACGGCGGCAACCGTGGCAGATGTCAAAAATGCGCTCTAGCTCGTCAAAGCATTTTTCTTCGTTGTAAAAGTCGGGGCTTTCCCAGCCCAAGGCGTGTCGTGTCGGCGCTTCGAGGTTGCCTTCTTTGGCCATGCTGTGCTCCTGCGTGATTTTTTTGGGGGCTTTTCTGAGGTCTCATCTGCCTGAGGCCTGAGAAAAACCCGCTGTGCCCCAAGGCACAACGGGCTGACCAAACAGCGGATTAATCCACCAGTTCGTTCAAGGCTTTCTGATAGCGGTTGGCGTGTGAGCGCTCGGCTTTGGCCAAGGTCTCAAACCAGTCAGCGATTTCGTCAAAACCTTCTTCGCGTGCGGTCTTGGCCATGCCAGGGTACATGTCGGTGTACTCGTGGGTTTCGCCTGCCACAGCCGAAGCCAGGTTGTCGCGTGTCGAGCCGATGGGCATGCCGGTCGCGGGGTCACCAGATTGCTCCAGAAACTCCAGGTGACCATGGGCGTGGCCTGTTTCACCTTCTGCGGTGGAACGGAACAGTGCGGCCACGTCGTTCTGACCTTCAACGTCGGCTTTGTTTGCGAAGTACAAATAGCGACGGTTGGCTTGGGATTCGCCTGCGAAGGCGTCTTTCAGACATTGTTCCGTGCGCGAGCCTTTGAGTGCTGCCATGAATATCTCCTTGTGGGTATCACGTTGATTGCCCTGGCAGGATCGCCAGAGAACCGCCACATTAGTCCTAAACAGCCGATATGCCCAATAAATTGATGCAATGAGATGGATTAGCGAAGGCTATTAGGGGCGTGTTTTCTGTTTCAACAGCGCCCCACACCCTGTGAGCGCCCCCAGACAGACGGTGTGGGCTGGGTAAAATCGCCCTTTTAGGACCCCAAAGTCCTGCACGGCACCGCCAAAGGTGCCGTTTTCTTCTTAGAAAAGACCCCGCCATGAGCAACGCACCTGTCACCCCGGCCCAGCCTGGCTTGGAGAGCCTGTCCAAATCGTTCGAACCCGCAGCGCTTGAAGCCTATTGGGGCCCCGAGTGGGAAAAACGGGGCTACGGTGTGGCGGGCTTCCGTGGCACAGGGGCACCCGTGGCCGAGGCGCCGGCTTTTGCCATTCAGTTGCCGCCGCCCAACGTGACCGGCACCCTGCACATGGGCCATGCCTTCAACCAGACCATCATGGACTCGTTGACCCGCTACCACCGCATGTTGGGTCACAACACCGCTTGGATTCCGGGCACCGACCACGCCGGCATCGCAACCCAAATCGTGGTCGAGCGCCAGTTGCAAGCCAAAGGCATCAGCCGTCACGACATGGGCCCCACGCCGGCCGAAGCACGCAAAAACTTTGTGAGCAAGGTTTGGGAGTGGAAAGAAGAATCGGGCAGCACCATCACCAGCCAAATGCGCCGCATGGGCGACAGTGTGGACTGGAGCCGCGAATATTTCACGATGGACCCCAAGCTGTCCAAAACCGTGACCGAGACCTTTGTGCAGCTGTACCAACAAGGCTTGATTTACCGCGGCAAGCGCTTGGTCAACTGGGACCCGGTGCTGATGAGCGCGGTGTCTGATTTGGAAGTGGAGAGCGAAGAAGAAGACGGCTCGATGTGGCACATCCGCTACGACTTGGCCGACGGCTCGGGCAGCTTGACCGTTGCCACCACCCGCCCCGAAACCTTGCTGGGCGACGTGGCTGTGATGGTGCACCCCGATGACGAGCGCTACAGCGCCCTCATCGGCAAGCAGGTCAACCTGCCGTTGTGCAACCGCACCATTCCTGTGATTGCAGACGAGTACGTTGACAAAGCATTCGGCACGGGCGTGGTGAAAGTGACGCCCGCCCACGACACCAACGACTATGCCGTGGGCCAACGCCACAAGTTGGACATGATTTGCGTGCTCAACCTTGACGCCACCATCAACCAAAACGCGCCAGAAAAATACCGCGGCCTCGACCGCTTCGTGGCCCGCAAAGCGGTGGTGGCCGACCTGGAGGCCGCAGGCGCTTTGGTTGAAGTGAAGAAACACAAACTCATGGTGCCGCGTTGTGCCCGCACAGGCCAAGTGATTGAGCCGATGCTGACCGACCAATGGTTTGTTGCCATGAACCAAGTGGGCAAAGGCGATGCCACCGGCAAGAGCATTGCGCAAAAAGCCATCGACGCTGTGCAATCAGGCCAAGTGAGTTTTGTGCCCGAAAACTGGGTCAACACCTACAACCAGTGGATGAACAACATCCAAGACTGGTGCATCTCGCGCCAGCTGTGGTGGGGCCACCAAATTCCGGCGTGGTATGACGAAGAGGGCAATGTCTATGTGGCCCGCGACGAAGCTGAAGCACAAGCGCAAGCCCCTGGCAAAACACTCAAGCGTGACGAAGACGTGCTCGACACTTGGTACTCCAGCGCACTGGTGCCTTTCAGCACCATGGGCTGGGGCAATGACGCCCACAACAGCCAAAGCGACTACGACCTCTACCTGCCCTCCTCCGTATTGGTTACCGGCTACGACATCATCTTTTTCTGGGTTGCCCGGATGATCATGATGACCACGCATTTCACCGGCAAAGTGCCGTTCAAGCA